>CAJOMK010000153.1 GCA_905235495.1 uncultured Methanobrevibacter sp. | reverse complement strand
TATATTAACATATACAAATAATTATACTTTTTAAACATCGTTTTACAAATTATTATTTGAGGATAAAAATGAAACGGAATGCATTTACGGGAAACAACAGTGATTTTTTAAGTCAGCTGAAAAAAAGCATCAGGAATGCTGAAAGCATTGACATTATTGTTTCATTTCTTATGAAATCCGGTGTCAATCTTATCATTGATGATTTAAAGGAAGCTATAGAAAAAAATACTGAGATTCGCATCCTAACAAGCAGATATCTCAACATTACACAGCCGGAAGCATTAATTCTTCTAAAGGAATTAAAAGGCATTGAATTGAGATTCTACTCACATCATGACAAGAGCTTTCATCCGAAAGCTTACATCTTCCACAATAAAGACAATGATGAAATCTATGTGGGCTCATCAAACCTTTCAAAAGGTGCCTTAACAGATTCAATCGAGTGGAACTATCATTTTACAAAATCCCAAAACGAAGATGACTTCAATCATTTCCAGGACACTTTCAACGATTTATTTGAAAACCACTCCATCGAAATCACAGATAAGATTCTAAACGAATATTCCTCAAAATGGAAAACACCAAAGCTTCAATTAAATCAAAGGGACGATAAATTATTTGAACCGAACGGTGCACAAGTTGAAGCATTATACAACTTGAGAAAATCTCGTGAAGAGGGCTATGACAAGGCTCTGGTTGTTGCAGCTACAGGTATAGGAAAAACATATCTTGCTGCATTTGATGCAAAAAATTATGAAAAAATATTATTCCTAGCACATCGAGAAGAAATCATAACACAGGCATCAGAGAGCTTTAAAAACATATACCCGAATAAAACCCAGGGATTCTACTACAGCAAAGATAAAGATAGCGAAAAAGACATAATTTTTGCACTGGTTCAAAGCTTAGGCAAAAAATCCAATCTAAAGGAGTTCGAAAGGGATTATTTTGACTATATTGTAATTGATGAGTTTCACCATGCGGTTGCATCCAACTACAAGAGAGTTCTTGACTATTTCGCGCCAAAATTCCTTTTGGGTTTGACTGCAACTCCCGAAAGGCTTGACAACAGAGATGTATTTGCACTTTGCGACTACAACAGCGTCTATGAAATCAGATTAAAAGAAGCAATCAACAAAGGATATCTCTCAGCCTTCAGATATTATGGAATCTATGATGATACTGTTGACTACAGTAAAATCAATATGAGAAACGGGAAATATGATGAAAAGGATTTGGAAGAAAAGCTGATGATTCACAAAAGAGCCGAACTTGTTTTAAATCATTTCCTCAAGTACAATTCCAATTCTGCAATAGGTTTCTGCTCATCAAGAAATCATGCTGAGTATATGGCTGAATATTTCACAGATAATGGTATTCCTTCAGCTGCTGTATACAGCGGAAGCCAGGGACAATATGCAGAAAACAGAAAGGATGCTGTAGACAGGCTCAAAAGCCACAAACTAAAAGTTCTATTTACCGTTGATATGTTCAATGAAGGGGTTGACATTCCATCAATAGATACAGTACTATTCCTAAGGCCTACTCAGTCACCTACGATATTTCTCCAGCAATTGGGAAGGGGACTTAGAAAGGATAAAAACAAAAAATACCTGACTGTTCTTGACTTTATTGGAAACTATAAAAAGGCAAATATGGCTCCTTTTCTTTTAAGCGGATATGACTACAATACAAAAACACTATTGAACGAAAGTGTTATGGAGTTCGAATATCCGGACGACTGCTATATCGATTTTGACTTTAAGCTTATTGATTTATTCAAGATTCAGGCAACTCAGGAGCTTAAAATAAAAGATAGAATCATCCTTGAATATGAAAGTGTTAAATCCAAAATCGGCAAAAGGCCAAGCCGTGTTGATCTGTTTTTAGGAATGGATGACAGCATCATCACATCAATGAAAAAATCATCTAAAATTAACCTTTTTAGAGATTATTTGAAATTTTTGGATGACAATGATGAATTGAATATTGAAGAAAGGGAATTCATATCAAAACCAGCCCATGACTTTTTAAGGACAATCGAAACTACAAGCATGACCAAATCATACAAGATGCCTATACTTAAAGCATTTTATAACAATGGAGAGATAAAGTTAGACATAACAGAAGATGATGTCTATGAAAACATGAGGGAATTCTACTCATACAAGTCAAACGCAGTGGACATGCTCAAGGACAAATCAACCAAAAACTTCGCATCATGGACTAAAAAGCAATACCTGACCCTTGCCCGGAAAAATCCGATAAAATTCCTGCTTAAAACCCACAGCGAGTTTTTTACAAAAAAGGAAGGTTATGCAATAAGCCTGTCAGATGAATTAAAGGATTATGTTGATTTGGATTCATTCAAAAGCCATTTCAAGGACATTATAGAATACAGAACCTTATACTATTACAAAACAAGATATGAAAAGAAAAGTGATAATTATGAATAACTTTTATGATGATAATGCAGAAGAATTCTTTAAAGGAACCGTAAACGTGGACATTAGCTATTTATATGATGATTTTTTAAGTCTGATTCCAGATAAGGGAAACATTCTCGATGCAGGATGCGGATCCGGAAGAGACTCAAAGTTTTTCAAGTCCAAAAACTATAATGTAACATCAATCGACGGATCATATGAAATGTGCAGGGTTGCAGGCGAATACCTTGGAAGCGAAGTCATGCACATGCAGTTTCAGGAAATCGAATTTGAAAATGAGTTTGACGGAATCTGGGCTCTTGCATCACTATTGCATGTTCCTTCAGATGAAATCGAAGACGTTCTTAAAAGATTAAAACGTGCATTAAAGGAAAATGGAGTAATCTATGCCTCATTCAAATACGGTGAGTTTGAAGGCGAGAGAAACGGAAGATACTTTAATGACATGAATGAGAAATCATCAAATGAGCTTTTTTGAAAAGTTAGGCTTTGAAATCATTAAAACCTGGACAACACAGGATGCAAGAAAAAACCGTGAAGATGAAAAATGGCTTAATATCATTGTTAAAAGATTAAAAAATAATAAAGAGGATTATAATAGAGTTTAAAAAATTAGAGAAAATCTATATTTTAAATTAAAAGTAGAAGAAGTTGTAACTTTCTAGACTAATTAAAACTTAAAATTCATATTAAATTATTATGATTATATTTTAAAACACCAATTGTATCTTCCCCTTCCAAAATAAGAGTTGTTCCTATTGGTTCTGCCATTAAAAAAAGCCATTAAATCATTTTAATTTATATTAGTGGCAATAGACTTTCTTTTAGTTCTGGAATCTCTTCAGTTATGGTGTGCCATAACACTTCAAATTCAAAATGTTCATATTGATGAGTTGCAAAGTTCCTCATTCCTTTGATTTGCTTCCATGGAATATTGTCATGCTTTTTTTTAAACTCATCGGACAATCTTGAAACATATTCTCCAATTTGAACAATGCACATGCTTGTAGATAACTGAAAAGATTGTGATGTTTGAAAGAGAAGATAATCTCGTTCATATTCATCTAACAGACTATCTGCAATATCACAGTATTCAATAATTTTTTGAACATATTG
>CAJOMK010000152.1 GCA_905235495.1 uncultured Methanobrevibacter sp. | reverse complement strand
CTATCTAACATACCTTTAAAGAATTCAAGACCATTGTCTGAACCTAATAGTTTGGTAGTAGCCCTTTCTGGGTGTGGCATCATTGCAAGAACAAGTCCTGATTCATCACAGACACCAGTGATTGCTTCCATGGAACCATTAGGGTTTTTCTCAGCAAACTGAAGAACGATTTGATTTTGGTCTTTCATCAATTCTATGTCTTTAGTGTAGAATCTTCCTTCAGCATGAGCTATTGGTATGTCAATGAATTGGCCTTTTTCAAAGTTTTTGGTAAATGGAGTCTTATTGTTTGCAACTTTCAATTCAGACCATTCACAGTTGAATTTAGGTACTTCATTGGTAATGAACAATCCTGGAATGAGTCCAATCTCTCCAAGAATCTGTGCTCCATTACATATTCCTAAAACTGGTTTTTCTTCCTTAACAAGAGCCTTTACACCATCAATAACAGGGGTGTTGGAAGCTATTGCTCCTGCACGCAAGTAATCTCCATAGGAAAATCCGCCAGGTATAACAATTCCATCATAATCAGTTAAGTCTTCATTATTCCACCAGATGTACTCTGCTTCTCCACCAGCTAATTCAATAGCTTTGTAAACGTCACGGTCACAGTTAGTTCCAGGGAATCTTATAATTCCAATTGCCATTTTATCACTTTATGAATATAATAAGTTTTCATTTGTTTTCTTAAAAATTATTTCAATCATTCCATCTATTCACAGCTGCATCCGCAGGTTATGTCCATTTTGACAATATTAATGGTGTAATTGTGGATAATTGGATTGCATAATAATTTTTGGCACATGTCATCTACTTTTTCTCTTGCTTCGTCTTCTGAGTCTGCTTCCAATACAAAAGTAATTATCTCTTTTGTTTTGGTTCCTTTAACTTCATATCCTAAAAGAGCAAGGGATCTTTGAATAGTGGTTGCTTCTGGATTTAACATTCCTGGTTTTAAGGAAACTTTAACTTCAATGTCATACATCATTTCTAATCACCTATTAATCATGAATAATTTTTTATAAATATCATTTATCTTTAATTTACAATATTTTAATTAAATTCCTAATTTTTGATTTTATTTTTAATTGGGAAATATCTATTTAAATTCCCCATTTCTCTTTATCTTCTTCGGTTAATAATCTGTTGAAGACCTCTTCATATGCATCGATTACTTCATCATCATCGATTACTTCATCATCTTTTCCTTGTCTGAAGAGTTCCTTATCAAGCATATCAAGGGTTTCTGCATCCCATAATCTGCAGCTGTCAGGACTTATCTCATCACCTAAGATGATGTTTCCATCATTGTCCTTACCGAATTCGATTTTAAAGTCAACAAGAATGATTCCAATGTCCTTGAACATCTTGTTCATAACTTCATTGACCTTAAGTGCCAATTCTCTTAAGGTGTCCAAGTCTTCTTTGCTTGCTATTCCAAGTGCAATAGATATTGCATCATTGAGCATTGGATCATGGAATTCGTCATCCTTAAAGTCCATTTGTATAAGCGGTGGGTTGAATGGAGCCTTATCCTCAAATGGGAATTTTCTGATAATACTTCCAGTAGCTATGTTTCTTACAATAACCTCTATAGGAATCATATCAAGCTTTTTAGCTTTCATTACACAAGGTTTGCATAATTCAATCAATTGGGTTTCTACTCCTTCAGATTCAAGGGTTTCAAAGATTTTAGCACAAATAACTGAGTTTATGTAACCTTTTTGACCCATGTTTTCTTTTATGGCACCGTCTCCTGCAGTCATGTCATCTCTAAAGTCTATAATGACCTCATCAGGATTTTCACCTTGGAAAACGCTTTTGGCTTTTCCTTCATAAAGTAAATTTTTAGAATCCATTTTAATCATCGTTTTCAAAATCATTTATACTAATTGATTTAATTATAAAATCTCATATGTTCAATTGTAAAATTCATATGTTTATAATATTAATTTTATATTTATTATCATTAATAAATATAATTTTATTTTCCTCATTTTTTTTTAAAGTTCATCCTTCTCTTTTCTCAAGATTAATTTAATAATGGTTAATGGTAAGTGGATAATTTTTTTAAGTCTTTCAGAATTTTATAAATTTTCTTTAAGTTTGTCAATATTATTAAAAGAAAAGAATATATACTTTTTAAATAAAATATAAATATTAAGAAAAATGGGGATTTTTCTTTAATTGTGTTTATTTAAAAATATTGAGGATTGTTTTTATGGAAAATGATTCTCTCAATAAGGCTCATGGCGTTAAACCTAAAGATATGATGTCTAAGGAAGAAATTTCTGAATATGTCATATCCGCTTATGATTCCGGTAAGACCATGCTTGACATTGCCAAGGACATTGGCAGAAGCAAAATATATGTCAGCAAGATCATCCATCAGGTTTATGATGATGAGGAAATCAAGGTCCGCCAGTACGATAAAATAAGAGGCAAGAACAAGCTTGATTTTTCAAGATATAATAGTACCTCTGGAATTTATAGAGTCCGCTTTGTTGAGAACAAAAGAGACGGAAATGATTATTGGTCCTACCAATATTATGAAAACAGCAAGTTAAGAAGAATTGCCTCTGTAAACCTATACAAATTGAAAGTAATCGTTTTGGAAAAAGGATTGGATTGGATAGAATTTACAGATGAAGCTCGTGATTTGGTTTTGAAATATAAGGAAACCTATGATGAATATTCATTGAAAAGACATAACAAGACTGGATTTTTCAGAGTGACAAAGCGTAAAACCAATACAAAACAAGGTTTTACTTGGGCTTATTCCTTTAAAGAAAACAATCAACTTAATTTCATCAGTTCAGTTAACATCAGCATCCTTAAGAAAAAGGTTTTAGATAGAGGATGGGAATGGATTGAATTGACTGATGAGGCTAAAAGATTGGTTGAGGAAAATGATAAAGAGCTTCAAGACAAATTTTAGATCTTTTCAGATAATTTTTCTTCTTTTTTTAATCAGTGATTACTTTTTTTAATTTTTTATGCTTAATTTAGTTAACTTGTTAAACTATTTTTTATTTTTTTTTATTATTTTTAGAAATATTTAATTAATTCATTCTAAATATATAATAATATAAACTTTTAAGTAATAAATTTAAATAAAATAAACTATAAATGATTTATAATTATTACTATATTGATAATTATTCCATTCTTTTTTTTTAGGAATTAATTCAGTATTTTATTTCATTACTTTATTTGGTGATACTATGTGTGGAATTGTTGGATGTGTATTGAAAAATGCTAAGGTGGCACCTGTTCTTTTGGATTCAATATCCAAATTGGAATACCGTGGATATGACTCCATAGGACTTGCTACTGCTTGTGAAGGTAAGATCAACCTTAAAAAGGATGCAGGTAAAATCGATGAGGTCAACTCTAAATTGAACTTTGCAGATATGCCTGGAAATTATGGAGTTGCACATGTAAGATGGGCAACTCATGGGGACCCAAGCAAGGAAAATTCACACCCACATTTAAATTCCGATGGAACCATTGCTGTAGTTCACAATGGTATCATTGAAAACTATTTGGCAATCAAGGAAGATCTTATTATTGAAGGCTATGAATTCAAATCAGACACTGATACAGAAGTAATTCCATACTTACTTGACAAATTCATGAAAGAGGGATTGGATTTGGAAAAGGCTGTTCGTAAAGTCATAGGTGTTATTGAAGGTGCCTATGCTCTTGCAGCTATATGTGTTGATGAACCGAATAAAGTTGTAGCTACCCGTAAGGACAGTCCTTTGATTGTTGGAATAGGCGAAGATGAATACTTCGTTGCATCTGACTCTCCAGCTATTTTGAAATATACCAACAATATCGCTTACCTTGAAAAAGGGGATATCGTCATTCTCACTGAAGATGGAGTCATCTTCAAGGATGAAAATGATAATGTAATCAAAAAGGATATCGATGTCCTTGAATGGTCTCCTGAAATGGCTGAAAAGGAAGGATATGGCCACTTCATGATTAAGGAAATCAATGAGCAGGATGTTGCAATCAGAAACACCTTAGGTGAAAAGGATAAGATTAAAGCTATCGTCGATGAGGTTAAGGGAAACATAAACCGGGTAGTTTTTGTTGCATGTGGAACATCATATCATGCTTCATTAACTGGAAAGTATCTTATTGAGTCCTTGGTAGGCATACCAACAGAAGTATTGCTTGCTTCCGAGTTCAAGTATTCAGCGAAAGCATTGAATGACCAGACACTTGTAATATTCATTTCACAATCCGGTGAAACTGCAGACACATTGAAGGCATTGGATGCTGCAAATGAGGTGTCAAAGACATTAACTATTGTAAATGTGAGAGGAAGTTCCGCTACAAGAATGGCAGATTATGTTATTCAAACTCAAGCAGGTCCTGAAATCGGTGTAGCAGCTACCAAAACATATGTAAGTCAATTGATAGCTATTTACTTATTCTCTGCACTCCTTGCAGATGATGAAGAATTGCTTAAGAGATTGAAAAAGGTTCCAGATTATATTGATGAAGTTCTTAAAAAGCAAGGAATAATCCGTGAGATTTCACATTTATACAAAAGGGATAATGATGCATTCTTCATTGGAAGAGGATTCTCATATCCTATTGCCCTTGAAGGAGCATTGAAATTGAAGGAAATCTCTTATATTCATTCAGAAGGATATGCGGCAGGTGAACTTAAGCATGGTCCTATTGCACTTATAGATAAGCATATTCCTGTAGTTGTAGTTGCACCGCCTGGTGAGGATTATAAGAAGATCATGAGCAATCTTCAGGAAGTTAAGGCAAGAGGTGCTGATATATTAGGTATTGGTGCTATTGGTGATATGGATTTGATTTCCGAATCAGATAATGTATTCCTTATTAATCCTGAAGTGGATGATATCTTGGCTCCGTTAGTTTATATAGTTCCTCTTCAGTTATTGAGTTATCATGTGTCTGTAATTAGAAAATTAGATCCTGATAAGCCTAAGAATTTGGCTAAGTGTGTGACTGTAGAGTAGTTTATTTTAAAATTAGCTAGGGAAAAATAGAACTTAACCGAATGTGGTATATTCAGTTTTCTAAGAAAAACCCTAGTTCGTACAAAATCATAGTTCCACACACTTAAATTATAAGTGTGTTAATAAATTGTATTAATTCATAAATACTAAATGTGATTGCAAGTATTTTGATAATTAATACAATTATAAAAAGATCGATTGTGCCAGTTTACACAGTATTCATTTACCCTATTTTGATAATTAATACAATTATAAAAAGGCTCATCCCACCTCCTTTATTTTAAAAAATGAAGGAGGTAAATTTTTATTTTTCATAACCATCATTTATAACACCTAAATTTATTTAGTTCTATTTTTTAAAAAATTATTTTTTATTTTTAAGTGTTGATATGATGTAATAATTCTAAAAAAAGATTAATGCCTAATTATGAATTCTAAGATGTAGAATTCATAATCGGCATCGACCTGAAAAAAGCCGGCGCGGAGATAGTTAAAAGCAAGCAACTGAACCTCGGCTATCTGATAGAGATGTACAAAAAAAGCGACAAAAACACTTTTTTCATCAAAAACAACTTTTTCGAAAAACTGGCCGGCACCCAAGCCCTGCGCAGGCAGCTAAAAGCAGGGCTTGACGAAAAACAGATACGCCAGTCGTGGGAACCCGCCTTGTCGGAGTACAAGACAATGCGCGAAAAATATCTTCTTTACGAGTGATCGGTGATGAGTAATTATTTGCTATGAGCTAAAACCGCCCAACAATTCAACACTCAAACAAAAAATTCCGCCTTCCGAGGTCATTTATTCCTTTTCACATCGGAGTGTTTATAAAAAACAGCTCCACCCGTATCCCCATACTATATATTATAAGTATTTTCGTATTTTGGAATAAAACCAGTTACCGATATGCAAAACACTAAGTTTCATACAGTTGCATTATGCGCTATATTATTGGCACAGGTCGCCTTGGGACAAAGTTCGCAAATGTTGGACAAACAGCGAGCCGAATATCGTCGTGCCGTGGACCTTTTCGAGAAGGAGAAATACGCATCGGCACAACATGCCTTCGATAATTACATCCACAGCCGTATGCCACAGGACGACAGCGAGGTGGAGTCGGCATATTTTTTCAGTGCCGTATGCGCCCAGCTGCTGTCGAACCAAGACGCTCAGGTGAAACTGGAGAAATTCATGCGCCGCTATCCGCAAAGCGCACAC
>CAJOMK010000151.1 GCA_905235495.1 uncultured Methanobrevibacter sp. | reverse complement strand
GATCTTTACAAATCCATATCTGACAGTTATCTATGCGATTCTGCTTCCAGTGTCATTTTTCCTTACTGGATTGATTACAAAAATCACTAAAAAGAATTTTCGCTTTCAACAGTCTTCAGTAGGCGAACTAAACGGATTCATGGGAGACATATTCTCAAACCATGCGCTGATTAAATCATACAATATGGAAAATGAGTCCAAGGAAAGCTTTGACAGGATCAATCGCAAATTCCATAAGTCCTATGTGAAAGCAAAGTTCTATTCCGGATTTATTTTCCCGATAAACTTTTTAATAAATAGAATAGGTTATATTCTCATATCAATGTTCGGTGCGATATTCATTCTTCACGGCCACTTGACTGTCGGAGGATTCCTGGCATTTCTCTTATATGGACAACTGCTGAACGAACGGACCTATGTCACAGTTTTCAACATCCATGAACCAGGTGCAGTCAGGTCTTTCATCTCTTGAGAGAATTTTTGAAGTGCTTGATGAAGAAGAGGAAGAAGATGAGTCCCGCCTTGCTGGAGTTGACTTGGATAAAGTCAAAGGTGAAATAGAATTCCAAAATGTTGAATTCGGATATGTTCCTGAAAAGCAATTGTTCTTTGATGTTTCCCTGAAATCAGAACCTGGCATGATCATGGCTGTCGTAGGCCCTTCAGGTGCTGGAAAAACCACATTAATCAATTTATTGATGAGGTTTTATGATATTGACGGCGGCAGAATCCTGCTGGACGGCAAGGACATAAAGGAAATCAACAGGAAAGAATTGAGAAATGCCTTTGGCATGGTATTGCAGGACTCATGGGTTTTTGAAGGCACTGTAGCGGAAAACATAGCCTATGGAAGACCTGATGCAAGCATGGAGGAAATCGTTGAAGTCTCCAGGATTGTTGGCTGTGATTCATTCATCGACCTCCTGCCTCAAGGTTATGAAACACTCATAAGCGAGGAAAATTCCCAGTTGTCTGTTGGTGAAAAGCAGCTTCTTGTTCTTGCAAGAACAGTGTTGTCAAATCCTAAAATACTGATTCTTGATGAAGCAACTTCCAACATGGATACAAGGACTGAAAAAATGGTCACTTCTGCCATGGAGCAGATGATGGAGGGAAAAACCACTTTCATTATTGCACACAGGCTGTTTACAATTCAAAATGCTGACAAGATTATTTTCATGAAGGATGGAGATATAAAAGAAGTCGGATCCCATGAGGAGTTGCTGGCATTGGATGGATTATATGCTGAAATGTATAGAAAGGCTTCATCATAGTTTTTAAATTTGATTTTCAGCCTTTTGGCTGTTTATATTTTTTAAAAATTTACGAAGACAGTAGTGGAAATTAAAAGGAGCATTCATTTTCATTTATGAAATGAATCGCAAGAGGCAAAAAGAAAAATTAAAATATGAACGATACAAAATCTAAATTAGGTGATTTAAATTTTAACAAATGCATTTTTGTTGTTTTTACAGGGATTCCGTGAAGCCTCAGGAGGCTTTTTCGACCAATTTTTCATGAGTTGTACTGAATTTGGAAATATACATATAATCCTGTTTTTAATAGGAATACTCTATTGGGCTTATGACAAAAAATTTGGCGAATACCTATTGGTATCTTTTGCATTTGCACGTATTTTAAATAGTTTTATTAAACTTACAACATGCGTATATCGTCCTTGGGTTGAAGATCCTAAAATTCATCCCTACGAAGGAGCTTTAAAAGATGCAACCGGATATTCTCTTCCCAGTGGACATTCAACATCTTCTGGAGTATTGTTCCTGGGAACATTCCTTGAAGGAAATTTCACAAAAGGATTTAAAATTTTTTCAATAGTCTGTTTATTGTTGATCTGTTTTTCCCGTTGTTATCTTGGAGTTCACACTTTATTGGATATTGTTGTCGGCTTGGTAATTGCCTTTGCATCATTATGGATTGTTGGAAGATTATTTGAAAAACTAGATGATAACCCTAATTTCGACTTGATTTTATTGGGTGCGGGTGTAGTATTTTCCATCTTGCTTATAGCATATGCTACATTTAAATCATACCCAATGGATTATGATGCTGCAGGTAAATTAATTGTTGAACCTGCTAAAATGGCTCTTGACGCATATAAGGATGTAGGATTCTGCATGGGCATATTAATATCCTGGGTAATTGAAAGAAGGTTCATTAATTTTTCCTGTGAAGGACCTATCGAACGCAGATTTTTAAGAATCGGCGGGGCTTATATTGGATATATGATTATTATGTACATTTTATATCCATTTATAAAAAGCAGTTTCATTCCACAAATTTCAAACCTTTTGAATTTCTTCTTGTTCCCGTTCTTTGTGATGCTGATAATGCCGGCAATTATCAAATTCTTCCAAAATCGCAGTAAAGATGTTTATGATAGTGCATCATGAACATTTTTTTTATTTTTTTTTTCTTTTCAAAATGTTTAAGAATTTGAAGATTTTTTTATCTCTTTTTAAAAACTTTGTTGATTTGAAAAAATAGTGATTTTTAATTTTTTTATAAAATTTAATATAAAGCGAAGCAAATCCTTTGATTTAAGCTTTAAAAAGGATATTCCTTATTTTAAGATGAGTTTGCCCAATTAAAATTTTATTATTTATAAAAGGAGGATTAAATTATGGATAAGATTTCAGATTTTATTACATTCCCTAAAACATTCGATAACTATAAGTGGTACAAGCCTCTTCTTGTATTGGTTGTAGCTTTAATCATATACGGCATATTGCAGGGAATAATATTATTTGCCTCTTATGAATTATACGGATTGGAATTTTTGAATTCATTTTCACAAGGATATGGATTTCTAGATTCCCAGGCCGGCCAGATCATTGCAGATTTATCATTGATCATATTCATTCCTGCATTATATATTGCATCTAGAATCGTTAAAGACAGGCCATTTTCATCCTATTCATCTTCACGCGGAGGATGGAATTTCAAACTCTATTTCAAAGCATTGGCAATTCCTTTGATCATGCTCATAATTTTTGAAGCAATAGAAGTTTCCATTAATGGATCCAGAGGCATATATCATTTCACCTGGCCCTTTTTCATAGCATCTCTGATATTGGTGCCTCTTCAATGCATTGCTGAAGAATACATGTTCCGCAGCTGGCTCATGCAGACTCTGGGTTCATGGTTTAAAATACCGGTTCTGGCGATTGTTCTTCAAGCCATAATTTTTGCGGCAGGCCATGGATACAATAGTCTGGGAATATTTGAAGTTTTCATATTCGGAGTCATAGCCGGATTTTTCACATGGAAAACAAATGGTATAGAAGTAAGTTCAGCTTTTCATTCTGCAAATAATCTGATATGCTTCATTACATCAACTCTGGGATTCGCGAGTTAACAAAGTCCACAATCACACTAAACGAAGTTGCAGTGATTATTGTCATGGATTTGTTGATATTTTTAGTGATGTATTATGTAGGCATGAAAACAGATTGGTTTGGTGAGATTAAAGAGAGTGAAGAGGCATGATTATTCCAATGGAATAATCATTTTTCTCTTATGTGAGATTAAAATGAGTAAAAGCATGATTGTTCCAAGGGAATAACTAGTTTTCTGTTTTTTAGTTGTTAACGAATTATAAATGATCGTCTTTATCTATTTTTCAATGGGTTAATCATTTTTCTCTTTTGTTAACGAATTATAAATGATCGTCTTTATCTATTTTTATTGGTTTGAATTTATTCAAATCATTGAATTCCTTCAAATATTT
>CAJOMK010000150.1 GCA_905235495.1 uncultured Methanobrevibacter sp. | reverse complement strand
GGTGCGGTAATAATAAGTGGTATTCCAATGTTATTATTGGCTTTAACCAGATTGATCCGTGAAAGATGGATTTCATCTGCACTATTGATTGCAATAGCTATGATTGCATCACTCATGATTGGTGAGATATTTGCTGCAGGTGAAGTTGCATGGATTATGACTTTAGGTGCTCTTTTGGAAGACTGGACTGTAGAAAGAGCTAAAAAAGGTTTAAGAAATCTTATTAATTTGACTCCACAAACAGGTAGAAGAATTGTAAATGGCAAGGAAGAAATGATTTTCGTAGATAATATTAAAATCGGAGATGTTTTAAGAATTCTTCCTAGTGAAAGTGTACCTGTTGACGGTGAGATTATTAAAGGTACATCATCTCTTGACCAATCAATTATGACTGGTGAATCCTTGCCGATTGATAAGGATGTAGGGGATGAAGTATTCTGTGGTACCATGAATTTATATGGTGCAATTGACATTAAAGCAACCAGTTTGGGTGAAAACTCTTCACTTCAAAAGTTGATTGACCTTGTAAAGGCAGCTGATGAAAAGCAAGCTCCTACTCAAAAGATTGCAGATAAGTGGGCTACTTGGCTTGTTCCTATTGCATTGCTTATTGCAATTGCGGCATGGCTCATTACAGGTGATATTGAGAGGGGGGGGTAACAGTTCTTGTAGTGTTCTGTCCTTGTACATTGATACTTGCTACACCAACTGCAATCATGGCAGCTATTGGTCAAGCAACAAAATATGGGGTTCTCATTAACTGGTGAAGCTTTAGAGACTCTCGGTGGATTGAATACCTTGGTATTCGATAAGACAGGTACATTGACTTATGGTAATTTGGCAGTTTCAGATATTATCTCCCTAAATGATGATTTGGATGAAATGGATGTTTTGAATATGGTCGCATCTTGTGAGAAATTAAGCGAACATCCATTGGCTAAAGCTATTGTGGAAAAGGCAAAGGATATTGAAGTTGATATTGAAGAACCAAAAGACTTTAAAATGTTCCCTGGAAAAGGGATAAGCTGTAAGAACTCTTATGGTTTGGTATATGCAGGAAACTCCAAATTTTTATCTGAAAACAATATTGATGTAAATCTTGATTCCAAATTGGATCAGTTGAAACATGAGGGGAAAGTTTCAATTATCCTTGCATTGAATGATAGCATAATTGGTTTAATAGGATTATCTGATGTAATACGTGAAGATTCCAAATCCATGATTGATAGTTTGCATGAATTGGGAACTGAAACCGTATTGCTTACAGGGGATAATACTGAAACTGCTAATTATTTTGCATCACAAGTTGGAATTGGAAAGGTATATGGTAACTTGCTTCCTCAGGAAAAGCTTGATTGGATTGAAAAGCTTAAAAGTGAAGGCAAGAAGGTTTGTATGATTGGGGATGGTGTAAATGATGCACCTGCACTTAAGACAGCTGATGTAAGTGTAGCGATGGGTTCAGTTGGAAGTGATGTTGCAATTGAGGCAGCAGACATTGCACTTTTAGGTGATGACATCGGAAAGATTCCATATCTTAAAAAGCTTTCAAATTCAACCTTGTTTACAATCAAGGCAAACATC
Organism: uncultured Methanobrevibacter sp.; assembly: GCA_905235495.1. Taxonomy (GTDB): domain Archaea; phylum Methanobacteriota; class Methanobacteria; order Methanobacteriales; family Methanobacteriaceae; genus Methanobrevibacter. Next base: position 1,503 of record CAJOMK010000150.1, on the reverse strand, counting down.
CTAATTTCCATGGCAATCAATGCGGCAGCTATTGTCTGTTCCGTTTTGGGATTATTGAATCCTGTAACAGGTGCTATTATTCACAATGCAGGATCTTGTCTTGTAGTTCTTAATGCTGCACTCCTATATGATAGAAAATTTGATGATTCAATTAAAAAGATTGATACTGAAAATCTTGAGCACTCACATTATCATTTCCACAATGATGGAGAGCACTCACATTCCCATGATGGCATTAAAGTAATTGATGAAATCAAAACAGAAAGTGGAGTAAAGCATATGCATGTTCATAAACATGCATTGGATAGACAAAGTTGTGAAGCTTATCATAACTAGTCTTTTTTTATTTTATTTTTTTTTATTTTTTCACTTTTATTTTATTTTATTTTTATTTTATTTATTCTTCTATTTTCACGATTTTTATATCATCATTATCTTTTAAGCTATTTTGGATTGATTTATAAAAATTTATAAATATTGAAGTTTAAATTAATTATAACAGTGTTCTAAAATAATTTATTTTATTCAAAAATTGATATAATTAAATATGAGGGATGTATATGGATTTGGATTCAAAAGAAGTAGTTAAAAAGATAGAAGAATACAGAAAGGATTACAGTTGTTCACAAGCGACCCTTATGGGAATCTGTGAAGTTGCTGGATATGATGATGTTGATTTAGTTCGTTTAGGAAAAGGTTTCTCTGGTGGAATTGGAGGAACTTTCTCAGAAGGAACCTGCGGTGTAACAGGTGCAATAATGGCTTTAGGTCTTCTTTGTGATGATGAAAAAGAAATATTTGTAGCTTTTAAAAAGTTATTCAATCATTTTAAGGACAAATATGATCTGTTACCTGTGGATACATTTCAAAAGATGGTGATGATAAGTCTCCATGTGTGAAAGTATGTTTGTTTGCAGGTGAAAAGGTTTGTGAATACTTAAAAGAATAATTTTTCACTTTTTTTTTATTTTATTATTATCTTTTTTTATTAAATTTTTTAATCATTTTTAAAAATTTTATTTTTAATTTAATTCTTATCTTTTTTTATTAAGTTTTATCAAATATTTTTAATTATCATATGATTTTTCTTTTAAATAATTCTTTGTTTTTTAATCTTTTTTTATAATTTAATTGGCTAGTATTACTTTTTTTCAATATTTAAAGGTTTTTTATTACTTTATTATTACTTTTTTACTTATTTTTTACAAATAAGTAATACTTTTTTATAAAATGTATTACATTTAAATACTTTAAAATTAAATTAATAATTATAATATTTTTTTGTAAATTAGTATTACTTTTCAAGGGAAATTTTTTAAAATTGTAATACTATTTGGGGATGTTACTTTTATTTTTATTAAAGTATTTAATGAGGAATTATATGGATAGAAAAATTTTAATTTTTTCAGTAATTGCATTAATTGCAATTATCAGTGTGGGCGCCGCGTCCGAAGGTTTCTTTGACTTTTTAACAGGAGGTTCTGAACATGCTCCTGATGAGTT
>CAJOMK010000149.1 GCA_905235495.1 uncultured Methanobrevibacter sp. | reverse complement strand
TATTTATTCCTAACTGAGTTTAAAAAAGTAGTGACTAAGTCAAGTTATTGGAAAAATTGGATTGAAAAATTTTTATAATTTTCAGTGTCGGTAACTATAATTCCAGATGAAACTCTATTAGAAAAAGCTATTGAAATCTTAGGAATCAATGGCGAAGGACTAGAAGATATTCTTGACTGGGTTTACATAACTGACATTAATGTTAACACTAACTCCTGGCAAGAAGTATTAAAAGCATATACAGAAAATAAAGACAAATAATAAATCTAAAGTGTTATGTGGAATACAATTTATCCACATATCTTGTGATATTTTCTTAATTAGAGAATGTTTCCATATAACACTAATTTAATAAATTAAACATTAATAAATAAAAGAAATACACATAAAACAAGAATTACTGAAAGAATTACCATTCCAGATAAAAATGAATACAAAGCAATATCAACACAGCCTTGTTTTTTAGCTAGTGAAATTTTATTCTTTTCAATGATTTTTAGAGCAATTTCAAATTCTACTTCTTCCATAGTTGAATTTGATATTTCTTTTATTTCTTTTGAAACTAGCTTTCCTTAATGATATATTCATCAAAATAATCGTATTTTTTAATTCTAAAACACCTTATTGATGATACTCCCACAACAATAAAATGTAGCAAATATACAATTATTAAACCATTAAATATTGGTAAAGACCATTCAGGAAGTTTTTCAAGGATTTGTGGTAATGATGAAAATAGAAGTGTAATGATTAATGTAATAAAAACTCCATCAATTGCAAGTAAATTCATTGCTTTTGATTCTATTTCTTTAATTTCTAATTCTATTTTATCTGGATAATTCTTAATAAAATTAAAATTATATGTTTTTATTCCATCTAAAAATTCATCATTGTTTTTCATAATCCCACATTTAATTGATTAACTAATATTATAACTAATTTGACCATTTACGGCTTAAGTCAGTGTCATTGAATACAGTTTTTTCCTGACATTCTTTTAACTCACTTATATTATCTCTAAAGAATTTTAAGCAGAAATCTTTTTTTGCATTGAAATTATCACAGTTTAAATGAATATTTTCCTGACAGTTATCGCAACCAATATCATTGCCTTGTTTGTTTTTACAGGATAATTCATCGTTATCATCAAGATAACGGAATTCACAGTCGTTAAATATTATATCATTCATAAAATCCAAATTTCCCATTTTTTTTTATTTTATCATATTACAATCTGTTAATAAGAGAATAAATAAATTATTATCCAAGTTATAATTTATTTTTTAATTAATTGCTAAATTTTTTTCCAGTTATTGGATTGAGTTCCACAGCATTCACCCCACTTTTAGAAATTACTTACGGATGTTGTCGTTAAAACTCAATCAGTGAAAAACTAATTTTTTAATTTTTAAGCTAAATACTGATCAATAGGGACAAAGGTATCAAACTCACGATTTTCATCCCTATAGTCAATACTTTCAATTAGCTATTTAAATTGAGTCATTCTTCTTCGAATTCCAGTGCCTTAGTTGTCCAATTTGCATCCTTAAGCATTGCTCTGCCAACACCTACCAGATCGCAGGCTTTCTCTGTTAGCAGTTTCTCTGCATCCAGTGGTGTCTGTACTCCTCCGGTTAGTATGATTGGAAGTTTGGCAACTGATTTCGCTGCCAGACCCAGGTCTTTTAAATATCCCGGTTCTCTGTGCCCAGGTCTTATAAATCCCATCATGCCTGCAGTCACATCAATAATATCCACGCCTGCATTCTCCAGATGAGTTATAGCTTCTGGAATATCTTTTATCTCGCTTCCACCTTCTAAGTAATCACAGGCGCCAAAACGGATTGCTACAGTAAAATCATCTCCTACTGCTTTCCTTACTGCTTGTACTACTTCTTTATGAATTCTAGTTCGATTCTCCATAGTTTTTATTGAATACTCATCTTCCCTTTTATTCATAAGCGGAGAATAGAACTGATTCAGAAGATATCCGTGTGCTGCATGAACCTCCACACCGTCAAAACCAGCCTTCTTCACACGTACTGCTGCATCGGCAAATGCCTGGATGATTTCTTTAATCTGGTCATGTGTCAGTTCTTCTGGGACAGGTCCATTGCGAAAAGCTACTGCACTCGGACCTACAGCTGCCATGCCACTATCACTTGCCTTTGCTCCTGCATGGCTGATTTGTGCGAAGATTTTTGCTCCCTCTTCATGCACAGAATCCGTAAGTGTCTTAAATGCAGGAATCACTGAATCATCAGACATTGATAGCTGACCGTTATGTGCTATTCCCTGTGGTATGATATATTCATGCTCCACGATGATCAGGGCTGTTCCCTTAGCACGTGCTCTGTAGTATTCCACAAGATTGGCACCAGGCTTTCCATCCTCTGCCTTGGATGTATCCATCGGCGGCATCACAATCCTGTTCCTGAGATTCATATTTCCTATTTGTAGAGATTCTTTAAACTTCATATTCTACCTCCTAAGTTTTGATATAATACTTTTGAAATCATTCGCTGGTCTTCAAGATATTTTAATGGTTTAGATAAAACAACATTACTTACCTCTTTAAATTCATTGAAGTGTTTCTTACAAGCAAAAAAAGGTCTTTCATAATTCCAAAAACCCATTTTCTACTTAAAAAAATCATTAACACAATTAATTGGACACACATCCCTTTGATAAATAACATCATTCTTCATGTAAAAAACCTATTACATACTTTGTAAAATAAACTATTTAACATTATTAATTTTCAAATATTCGACACTATCAAAAAAAAAAACAACAAATTAAGTCGAATACCATTTATCAACATTAACTCTTTTAGTTTGATTTTCTGTAGCTATTTTTTCATAACCTCCAGTAAATGCCACAACACAGTCATCATGAATAGCTTCATTTGGATAAGCTGTAATTTTTTCTAAAAATTCCATAGCCCATTTTTTCGTAAACCCTGTTCTATCCTTTCCAACCAGGTAAATTCCATTCAATTGAATATCTGCCGAAACTCTTCTTGCACGGTCTACTTTGTTCTCTCTTGAGTTACCAGTGCCTGTAGTGAATCCTCTTCTTGTTAACTCATCAATTATTAATAATCCAAAGTTTTTA
>CAJOMK010000148.1 GCA_905235495.1 uncultured Methanobrevibacter sp. | reverse complement strand
TGCTAAATCTCCACCGGTTTCTCTTAATGCCTCTTCAGCATCTGCAGCACTTACACCAGCAGTATTAGCTACCATTTCAATGTCTTCTTGTGGAATTTCGATCTCTTTTTCCACTTCAACTGCAGTTCCAGTAATTTGATAGGTTTCTTGACCCATTACAGTCATTAAACTTACATCTGCAGGGGAAATAATTAAATCCTTATCTTCACAACGAATAATAACTTCTTGGACACCATCAATTTCTTTCATGCCCATACCCATTTTTTTCATTTGTCTCTGCATGCTTTTCAATTGTTTTGGGTTCATACCAGGTATCATAATATAACCTCTTAATATAACCTCTAAATTTTATTAAAATAATAATTTTTATCTAGTATTTATTTAATTATATTCTATTAATTAGAATATATAATAATTTTTATTTTTTTAATCCTTTACTTGACTTTATCAGAATTTATTTTTTAAATCCTTTTCTTGTCTTGATTGCTTGACCTGTTTTAAAGTCCATCATTTCCTTATGATTCAAAAGTGCCTTACCGAATGCCAATAGTTCTCCTTGCTCATTTACAATAAGAACTTCATCATTTAATCTTATGTTTTCATCACAATCCTTGATGAACTTGGCAAAAACGCTTTTTCCATCACGTGCAAATGATTCAACACTATTGTCAATCATCACCTTATTTCTCATTCCTTCCAATGTAGCAAGCCTTTGAGCACCTAATTTGGATAAAATCAAGAAACTGTCAGAAGCTCTCATATTGACTATATTCTGATTCTTGTCAAATACATGCCTTATCTTACCAGTTTTCCTACTCTTTTCAATCTTGATCTTGCCGGTAAACAAAGCATCACCTACTCCTTTTCCAAATTGGTAATCTGCAATTGCCTTAAGCTTTTTGATGTCATCCTTTTTGTATCTGACATCTTCAGTATGTTCATACCTTTCAATATAATCAAGCTCAAGCTCATCCATTACTTTAGGATGAATAAGGACATTGTCATAGTTTTCAGCATAATCGATGAAAAAGTCCCTTGTAAACTCATCTGCAATCTTATCATGAATTCTTGGTGCATCGCTTTGGCTTAATGGATATACTTCATCCAATTCAAGTGGAATCATGCAGAATGGAATGTCCAATACCGCGAAATCTGTATCATCATTATCAATTACGCAAGGTGCATCCTCACCAGTGGATTCATCCTTTGCATAAACATAAAATTCCCTGAAACTGCTTACCAAATATTTACTGTAAGGTTTCCTATATGCAGGAAGCACAACAAGGTTTTTCTTCTTGTCCATATTCTCCAATTGCTTGAGATGTCTTGTAACCTCTGCCCTTTTCAATGATTCAGGACCTGTATAGAAAAATGCAGACTTTTTGCTTCTTGGATCAAATTGCTCTAAGTCTTCACTATATTCCCCTAAATGCCTTACTGCATCAAGAAGCATAGGGTGAGCTCTGCAACGTTCCTCTACAAGTTCCATCAAACTGCCTTCAGCTATAGCCTGTCTAATGAGTCTAAGCTCTGCAAAACTTACATGCAAATTGTGCTGTGCTATCAATTTGGTTCTTTCTTCCTTATCCATAACCCTTAAATCATCTGGAGTGTATTTGCAACATACTTCACAGGAACAAGGCATTTCTGTCATGTTCTCTAACTTCAATGTACCTCTTGTAGTAAGGAATCTGTCTCCTTCCGCATACAAGATATAAGCTGCAGAATCAAAGAGGTCACAACCCATAGCAACACAAAGTGCAAAGATCATAGGATGTCCTGCACCCATTAGATGGCGTGCCTTGGATTCAGGCAAGCATTTGACAGAATGCATTACAGCATCAACAAGGTCACGGTAATGGTACATTTCCATAAGAGGCACAACAGCACCTATTGGATATAAGTCAGCATCAAGCTTTGTCAACTCTGTAGCACAGTATTCCCTTAAGTCAGGATAGGTTGACCCTTGAACCACTGAGTTGATCTTCATATTATAATCATTATCCTTTACAAAGCTGATAGCCTCTTTAGCACGTTCAATGGTAATCTCAAGGTCTTCTTCCGCCTTTTCCCTATCAACATAAGGACCGGTTGGAATGTCAAGAGAAGTTCCTATATCAGTGCCGATTGCTTCCTGAAACTCAATAACCTCTTGATTTGTTATTTCCACATCACCATAGACAGACAATTGGAATGAACCGGAATCTGTCATGATAGGACCATCGAAGTTAATCAATTCATGCAAGCCGACATCCAATGCCTTTTTGCTTAGGTCTTCATCTTTGTAAATCAAATAAGCATTTGTAATTACAATGTCTGCACCATAATCCTTTACATTGATTGGCTGTTTTCTAGGATGGATTACAGGCATCAAATTTGGTGTCTTGATGTCTCCATGATTTGTTTTCAAAACACCTGCTCTTCCTCTCATATCTTTTGCTTTAATTTCAAACATTATTTTCTCATCCTTCAAATAATAAAAAGTTAATTTGATTTTAATTATAAAAATTGATAAATATCATTTTAAATCATTTTGATTTATAAAAAAATAGATTTATATATTTTATATTAACTTATTAGTTTAAAAAGTTTTTTAATGAAATAGATTATTAGATTCAAAGAACCAAAAATGTCCTATTGAATTTCATCTATTATTGGATTTAAAGATTTCTAATTATCAGAATACTTTAGAAACAAAATTAATTGAATTTCATCTATTATTGGATTTAAAGCATCAAAATCAATATAACTGACATTCTTTCCATATGTTTCAATAACTGCATTTATTTCTGCAGTCTTTTCCCCTTCCTTCATTCCTTTTACTTTCCTATGGATAAATGCCATCATTATTGTGCTTTAGGTTAAGATTGGAGTAATCTATTGCCCCTCTCAAGAAATATGCTCTTGCATTATTATAAATGCATCCATGAACCTGTTCCTTTCTATTCATGACTTCTTCCATATTCTTTTTATCATTATGGTCTGGCAATCCTACGATTCCAACTATAAGTTTCTTATCTTGAACATTCCGGATTTTATTTAGGGTCTTTTTTAGACCTAAAACGCTTCCAGCGTATAAAGGTCCAAGATAAACAATCAGATCATACTGATTTATGTCTGTAAGCTCGGCATATTCCACTGTTTCAATGCCTGTTCTTTTAGACAACTCATCTGCATATTGTTTTGTTGATCCATATTGTGAAGCATAAATTATTATTTTCATGATATT
>CAJOMK010000147.1 GCA_905235495.1 uncultured Methanobrevibacter sp. | reverse complement strand
ATAATTTGAATCTGTGTTCTCGTCCATTTAATCACGTAAAAATAAGTTTGATTTTCTATTATACTATTAAGATGATTAGATATTTAATATTAATTATGAAAAAAAGTTCGTTGAAATTAAAACTAATAAAAGCTTGAATAAAAAAAGGAATTCCAAAGAATTCCTGATTTTATCTTGTGAAATTTAGTTTACAATTAAGTGTTAGATTTTAAATTATTTAATACTTTGCATTATAAATTTATGGAGAAAAAATCCTCAAAGCAAATCCCAGACTTAATTTTTTTAAATTCAACTATAAGGTGGTTAACTTAATAACGCTCGTATTAATCTGACAATTTCAATAAATAATAAAAAAATATTATTTAAATCTATTTTCTTCATAATACCACCTCCTAAATTTCACAAGATGGAATTTTTTAGAGGATAAAAACCGATTAATATTTTATTTTACCCATATTAATATAATTTTTCTTAAAATTAAAATCAATATTGATATTGAACTGTAAAATTGATTTAAAGTAAAAAAATATTTAAATTTGAAAAACATTCCAAATTTATAAGAATATTTATAAAAAAGATAGTTTAAATTTGATTAAATGGGATAAAACTTACAAGCTAATAATTTTAACATTTTTATTGACTTTCCTAATCCTATTTAATACCATTTCCATATCTTCATCAGAAACCTGCTTGAAAGATTTGAACTGCTTGTTCAAATGTTTGTATTTAGATTCTGCAAGATTATGCGTCTTGAATATCTCCACATTGAAATCAGGATAAGATTGCAAGAGATGAATAATATTGCTGAGATTATCCTCATTTAGAGTGTATTCATAATTCAAAGGTATTCGCAATACGATATTCTCTCTTTTTATAGTGGATTTATTTACCAATTCAATATTGTACAAATAAGATTCCAAGTCAAGCCCTATCAGGGAGGGATTTGATAATGATTTTATATCAATATAAATGTAATCAGCATAGTCAAGCATTATTAAAACTAGTTTTTTATCCACGGATAAGGAGGTTTCAAAACAAATCCGGATATTTTTTGATTTGAGGCTTTCTAAAAGAGGCAGCAGTTTCTCGACCTGCAATAAAGGCTCCCCTCCTGAAAATGTGACTCCTCCCTTGCCGTTATCATAAAAGGCTTCATCCTTAAGCAGTTCCTTTTCAAGTTCTTCCAGGGAAATATCAAAACCAAAGTCCTTTTCCAATCCGTTTTCCACATACTTTTCAATATTGAAGTCCATGTTTTCAGGATTGCAGCACCAAGGACATCTGAGATTGCAGCCTTTTAAAAATACAGTTGTGCGGATTCCCGGACCGTCATGAAGTGAAAACCTTTGTATGTTTGTTATTCGAACTGACATTTTAATCAATTTTAAATAGCTAATTTGCCTTCGTTTCTTAAAGCCCTGTCGATTAATACATCCTTGTACTCCAATGGAAGATCATTGAAGTATGCGCTGAATCCCCAGACTCTTACGATGAGATTCGGATGCAATTCAGGGTTTTCCTTAGCTTCAATCAATGTTTTGCTATCTACAACATTCATTTGCATCTGGAAATATCCGAGATTAGTGCTGATTTCTAAAAAGTCTGTGAACTTTTCAAAATTATCAGTTATGAAATTCGGAGATGCCATCAAATCCAAAACATTTCCATTGAACTTATTTCCGCCATAATCGAGTTTGGATGCAAATTGCATTATTTCAGTATAATCCTCATTTGAATCGGATGATATGTGTGTTGAGAATGCTTGAGAGTCCCTTCTTCCATCAAAGGATGCGGAAATCTCCTCAGCAGCGCTGATATATGATGGAGCGCTTAATCCAAATTTGATTTTACCTCCCAGTTTGTTGGTATAATCCTTGAAGCAATCCTCCAAATGTCTTATTATCTCGTTTGCAAGATCGATTATTTCCTCATCATCACATCCAAAGTGCTTAGGATTATTTTTAAGAAGATTCAATAATTCTTCATTATCCTCGAAATTATCTTTTCTGATTTCATTCAATTCCAAAAGGCTGTACTTATTGTTTTTAAAAACCAGGTCGTTAATGTTGTACAAGCTGTTTACAGTATTTGCAAGAGAAACAGTTGTTATGCCGTAATGATTGTACTTGGCTCCACCTTTTGAGATGTCTAATTGTTTTTCATTGCAGTCATCGATGAACATGGATAAAAGAGGGTCTTCATTCCATTCTATTGCATCCAATACCTTTATTAAATTGTCAGCTTCTTCTTTTAAATTGTTCTTATATATTTCAAGAAGAGTATCGAAATCATTTATTTCACTTAGAAATTCATCAGGATTTTCATCGAATATCCGATTTAACGGCTTTAAAAAGGAAATGAAATTGATATTGTTCTGTTCGAATCCCTTTCCAACAGCACTTGGCTCCCAGCATGCTGAAACCACATAATTATGAGCATCCTCACTATCATAGCCGAATTCCATCATTTTATCTATTACAATATCGTCATTGGATAGAAGAGGACTTCCGCAGCCGGTGTTGATTGTTAGAAGAGCAAGCTCAAGCAAGTCTCTTGGAGTGTTTTTGCTAACTCTCAGAAGCGCTTTTGGATCCGGCAATTGAAGTTCGCGAATAGCTTCTATAAATAAATAAGTTAAATCATTTGCAAAATAAGTTCCGTCGGTTTCTTTTCCACCTAGGATGATTACCTGGCCGGTATCTCCCATAAGTGCAGCGCTTTTATACCAATAATATGAATGCAATGATTGTAAAAATGATTTGATTAATTCATAAGCTTCATCTTTTGTAATCAGACCATTATTTAAATCGTTTTTGTAATAATCATCCAGAATCTTGTCTAAACGTCCAAGACCATTTAAACCATGACCTGTCTGCCACAATAATTGATTAAAGAACAATATCCTCTGCAAAGCCTCTTCAAAGTGTTCTGCAGGTTTGTTTATCATGTTTTCAAAGAATTGAATGTATTTTTCCCTATCATCTCTTTGAGACTCTTCCAACTCTTTTGTGATTTTATGAATGAATAGCTCAATTCCTCCAAGCATGTCTGTCTGGCTTTTATTGTAGTCATTGAAATAATCTGAATTTAGGTTAAGATTTTTGTAATCGGTTATTGAGCATTTTAAGATTCTTGAATAGTCCACTGAAATGTTATCAATGATATGGCCGTCTTCGGACATGTTTTTAAATTCATCTAAAAAGAATATGAATCCTTCTTCAGGGATTTTTATTTCCATGTTCTGGAGCAAATCGCCAATCTG
>CAJOMK010000146.1 GCA_905235495.1 uncultured Methanobrevibacter sp. | reverse complement strand
CATCCCAGGAGATCTCGAAGTAAAAAGAATTGCTGAAAATGAGAAAAATGGTTTAGAAATAGATGAAAAGCTCTATGAAACTTTAAAAACCATTTGTGAAGATACCAACATATATTTAGACAGTTACTTAACTGAATAAATCTACCTTTTTATTTTTTACTTTATTACTTTTTTCTAATTTTACTTTTCAATATTTTTTAGATATTACTAATTTTTAAAAAATTTTCAAATTTTATATTTTTCATAATTTTCAACCCCATTTTTTTAAAAAATTTTTATGAAAAAATACTAAAATTTTTAGCATTTTGGAGAGTACAATAAATTTAATAATTAAAGTTTATTTTAATTAAAAAGTATTAAAATTATTAATCGATTAATAAAAATACTGAAAGTATAACAAGTACTATAAAATTTGATAAGTTGAGATTAGATAACGCAAATGAAAAATAGCAAAGTAATGCAAATATGAAAAAATGATTTTGCGAAAATATAAAATTGTGATAAAATTAAAAAAATTAAAAATTTTAAATTATAAAATTAAAAAAAAAAAATAATTTTGAAATTACAAGAAAAAAATTATTAAAAAATATTTTAAAAATAAAATAAAATTAAATTGCACATGAAGGTGCAAAACCTAAGTCATTCAATAATGTATCGAGACCTTTTTCTGCCATGACAACATCATCAACCAAACAGAATATTCCAAGCTTCCCTTCCTTAATGAAAGTGGAAAGTTTACTTGCATCATCCAAAAGTTCAGATGCATCCTCTTCTGCAATTGTAAAGAAAAGATCTGTTTCCATCATGTTAAGGGAACTGTTAACATTGAATTTGGAATCAATATTTCCCTCTTTCCTTTCAATCAAGAGAAAATTCTTATCTGTTTCACCGACAAAGAAAGCGATTTTAGTACCTAGACTTAAAACTGCAAAATAATTTTCAGAGCACTTTACAAACTTGTCCCATAGATTATTGTCGTAAATCTTTACTGGCTTTACCATCATATCACCATAACAAATGAGATTATTCTAATTCTAACTCATTGATTTTACTTTCAATGACATCCTTAACAATCTTTACACAGATTTCCCCTTCATCATCCAATCTTGCAGCATCATTTGCCTTGTATTCAGTTTCAGCTAAAATATCCCCAACATTAAGTTCATCTATAACTTGAACTCCTTTCTGTTCCAATATTTTTCCAACACAATTTCCTTCACAACCATTGATTGCTAAAATTGGATATTTGTCAATCATTCTTTTAAAACCAGTGACATTTGCAGAAGTTGAACCCATACAAATGGATAATAATTCTACATCATCAATAGTTAAGTCATGAACAGCCACTCTTGCCACTAATCCATTTGGACTCATACCACTACATGCTGCCAAAGCAATTTTCTCTTCCATAACTACACTTCCTCTTTAAATTATAATCATTATTTAATACAATAAATATCAAGATTTTAAAATTATAATCATCAGCCAATACAATAAATATGATAAAATTTTAAAATATAATCATTAATTAATATAATAAATCTCATAGATTTTAACATTATTCTTTCTTCATTTCTGGAATGTATTTTGCATAAAAACCATCAGTATCTGCATAAATCACCTTGAAACCATAAGTTTCAGCTTCTTTCATAGCTTTTTTAATATGCTGACGTCCCCATGCAGTAATAGCTTGAGCACATTCAAATGAATACCAACGGAACCTTAAGAATCCATAAACTCCATACATTGTATTAGCCAAACGTTTAAGAGCTTGCTGTTGTACATCCAAACTCTTTTTCAATATAGGATCATCAGTAGCTTTCATCCTATTCTTTACAGCAAATCTTTCGTTTAGGATATCTTCCAATGCAGATGGAATGAAACCTTGAGGCTCTTTCTTGAATTTGAAATAATGCTCAGGTGAGATATAATATTCCTCATCATTATCCATTTCAGAAGAGAGTTCCTCTTCCTTAAGATTGTCAATTTCATCATAGCCTGTTTCAAAATCTTCAAACTTGGAATTATATGAAACATTATCATTTACCAAAACATCTGGAGAAATGTTTTTTGAAATGATTAAAGTAGGGTATAGGCTCTTGAAGTCGAACTGAACCAAATTCTCATGCAAACCTATTTCAGGTTCCTTCACATACCCTCCAGAATTGCTGCCTCTTTCCTTGATGTTCTTCATGGTCATGTTAGGCTTGTTAGGTACAACCTCATTGGCTTCATAAGCCTTTCTAACCAAGTACCATTCAGCCTGCTGACCTGTAGCCATACGAGTCACATCAACAAAAGGCTGTCCAACTATACGGGTCAATTCTAAGTTCAAAGGCAATATTTCTTGAGCTATTTTCAAAGTTGATACTACATCATCAAGGGAATATTTAAATAGGTTCTTAAGTTCCCTTCCGCCATTGTCCCAGAATTCATAAATCCTATCTCCAGGAACATCAATCTTCTCTTCACCAAAGAACTCAAAGTAAACCCTTTCCAATGTGTATCTGTCAAGAGCCATGTATCTTCTCATTACCAAATACAAATCAGCATGAAGAAGACCTTTAAAGGTAGCTGCATTATTGTAACCTCTTCTAATGAATTTGACATTGGATCCATCAACACCTAAATCCAAATCGATGCCCCAAATCTTTGCCCTATCTCTGAGGTATGGGAAATCAAATACATCAGAGTTATAACCGATAATGATGTCTACATTCGCTTCCTTAACTGTTTTGAGGAAAGCTTCAATCATTTCCTTTTCACTGTTAACCTTTTCAATAAAGTACATTTCAGGATCATTCTCAAATTCGTCCCCTTTTGTGGAAATAACCTTTCTTACACCTACATTACTATCGATTCCAATCATGATGATCTCATCCTCATCGGGATTAGGCATTCCATGAGGGTTTCTAACTTCCAAGTCGAAGCTCATCATTCTAAATTGCTGGAAGTCTGTATTTGCGGTTATGGGACTTTTGCTCAATTTGAGAATTTCAAGAGATTCATCCTCTGCATCAATGGTTTCAAAGGAATCAATCAATTCCCCTTCCAATTCCAATTCAGCCATAGGAACTAAAGCATTGTCTATCAAATATCTTCTATAAAATGGAATATCGTGTTCCCTTAACTGCTTTACGGAATCCAAATCCCAAATCACATCTCTATATTTAGGAACTTCCTGAGGATGGGTGAAACTGATCTTAACGAATTCAGTAGGAACTTGAAAATCCTTTTTCTCCACCTCTTCAAGCTTTGTAAATTCCAAATCTCCATTCTTTTCAAGTTCTTTCAAGTCATCAATACATTTGTCAATATCACCAGAAGGCAAAATATAGAGGTAAGGAATGAAACTGTCATCCAATGCAATCAAATCATTGGACTGTTCTCCTTTTATCTTACCGAATAAGCGCATTACTGGCTTTTCTTCATAAGTAATGTAATCAATATCCAAAAGAACAATATTTCTTTTTACCATCCTATCAACCGAATATTTTTATTATCTAATAATCATCAGATTCGTCTTTTTCCAATTCGCCCAGCTCTAATTTGTCCTTTTCAAGCTCTTCTTTAAGAGACATGATAACTGCATATGCAATTCCTAAAATCAAAGGCCCTGTTATAAAACCAACAATACCAAATACATAAGGTCCTGCCATAAATCCTACTAAAAGGATTAATGAAGGTATATCTGCATAATTACTTGCAAGCATAGGACGAATGTACATATCACTCAAACTTAATACAAAACCCCATAATATAGTAAGGATTCCTTGAGTTATGTCTCCAATTACAAAGAATGCATAAATTGCCAAAGCCCAATAAACTACCCAAGGACCAAAGATAGGAATCAATTGAGCAATACCAGTTAT
>CAJOMK010000145.1 GCA_905235495.1 uncultured Methanobrevibacter sp. | reverse complement strand
TCCCCAACTTAAAATACGTGATAAGAGTTCGTTAGCTGCCTTTTTGGTAAAAGTGGTGGCTAATATTTCATTTGGTGCAACATCATCAACGAAAATGAACTTTAAAATCTTGATAACCATAACAGTTGTTTTACCTGAACCTGGTCCTGCTACAATAAACAATGATTGATCTTTAGGTGAAGATATGGCTAATTTTTGGTCTTCATTTGAAGAAATATTCCTTTCTAAAACATTTACAACTTCTTCAAATTCTTCATAATCTATCAATTTTTTACCCCCGCTTACATTTTTTAATAAATTGATTAATATCTAAAATAAAACTGATTAATGTCTTAAATTAATTGATTAATGTCTAAAATTAAACTGATTAATGTCTTAATCTTAAATTATTTAAAATCTATAAATATTTTATTTTTTTATATAAATATAACTTATCACTGAGCAAATGAAAAATAATATTTTAAATTTAAATTCAATTAATTATATATTGTTATTTTTTATTTAAATAAATTAATGATAAGTTTTATTAAATTTAATTGGCAAATATATATTATTAGTGAAATAATTATAATTTTGAAATATTCTAATATAATTAAAACACCATCATTTAAAAAGATTTATATTTAATCAGAATATAAATTAACTAATTTAAAATTAAATATTAAAAATTAATTTTAAAAATTAATATTAAAAATTAATTTTAAAAATTAATATTAAAAACCTTATTGATTATTATGACAAATGTAGCTAAAGACAAAGGAGAAATGGAAAATATCGACAAGTTCAAAAACGATATTCGTTTTAGGAAAAAAATAGAACATGTCGAAACAATTCCATCTAAAGAAGCTAGCTATAAAAAGGTCGATAAATTAGAGAAGAAGATATTGGATTATCTTGAAAAAAATAATATAAAGCTATACAAACACCAGGCATTAGCTATTGAAAAGTCAATAGAAGGCAAGAACATCATTATTACAACTCCAACAGCAAGTGGAAAAACATTATCCTTCAATTTGCCTGTTTTGGAAGAACTCATCAAGGATAACGATGCATGTGCATTATACATATATCCTGAAGGCATTATCATATGATCAATTGAAGGTCTTAAGGAGATTCGATGAGGAACTGGAACTTGATTTGAATGCAAATCCTTATGATGGAGATACTCCAAAAGCCAAAAGATATAAGATTCGTCAGGAATCAAGGGTAATCCTAACTAATCCTTACCAAATTCATTTGATATTGCAATGGCACCATCAATGGGAGCGCTTTTATTCCAATTTAAAGTATATTGTTATTGATGAAGCACATTACTATAAGGGAATATTCGGTTCAAATGTTGCATTTTTAATCAGAAGACTTAAAAGAATTGCTAATTTTTATGGATCCGATCCTAAATTCATATTGTCTTCAGCAACACTTGCAAACCCATTGGAACTTGCTGAAAAATTAACTGGAGAAGAATTTGAGCTTATTGATGAAGACAGTTCTCCAAGCGGCGAAAAGGATTTCATCCTATATAATCCATATAAGAGATTGGAAATCACATCAGATGATGAAGGATTATCAATACACCAGGAAACTGAAAGGATTTTCCTCTATTTGCTATTGAAAGACATTCAGACTTTATGTTTCACATCCAGTAGAAAGATTGCTGAATTGATAGCATTATGGGCAAAAAGAGATATGGAACATATGAAAAAGAGATATGTAGAAAGAATTTCAGCATATAGGGCAGGATACTTGGCTGAAGATAGGAGAGAAATTGAAGACGGCCTTAAATCAAAGAAATATTTAGGTGTTACATCTACAAATGCACTTGAATTGGGTATAGATGTAGGTAGCCTTGATGCTGTAATTATTTCAGGTTATCCTGGTTCCATGATTTCCACTTGGCAACAGGGAGGAAGATCTGGTAGAGAAAACCAGAAGTCTCTTGTGATTTTAGTTGCATTTGAGAATCAATTGGACCAATACTTTATGAAAAATCCAGAGTTCTTCTTTGATAAGCCTCATGAAAATGTAGTTATCGACTTAAATAATGAAAAGCTATTGAACAACCATATCATTTGTGCTACTAATGAATTGCCTTTAAGTTTAGAGGAAATCAAAGCTGTATTCAATGTAGATGAGGAATTCATTGATGGCATCGTTCAAAATAGGGATATCAAAAAGAGTGCAGGATTCTATATTTATCCTTATGATGACAATCCAGCATTCGAATTTTCACTGGACCAGATATCAAATGAGATATTCAGTGTCATGAACGGCAATCAGTTGATAGAAAAGATTGAAAGGTCACAAATTTATAGGGAAGCTCATGAAGGAGCTATTTTAATCAATAAAGGTCAGACTTATATTGTAACAGATGTCAATTTTAAGACACATATCATCAATGTCATAAAAAGAGATGTTAATGCACATACAGTTGCACTTAAAAAAACACAAACAAAAATCATTAAAAAGATCAAAAAGGTTAAAATCGGAGACTTTGCAGTTCATTATGGTGAATTGGAAGTGGAAGAGGATTATTATAAGTATAAAAGAATGGAATTTTCCAAAACAATTGGTACATACATACTTGATTTGCCACCTTTGAAATTCAAAACCAAAGGATTATGGTTTACCATTCCAGACAGTGTCAAAGAGGCTGTTGAAGAAAGATATAAGAATGAGCATGAAGTTTTCGCAGGAGGTCTTCATGGAGCAGAACATGCATTGATTGGATTGTTCCCACTTCATGTAATGTGTGACAGATTTGATATTGGAGGTCTTTCAACCAATTATCATGAAGATACACAGGAAGCTTCAATATTTATTTATGATGCATATGAGGGTGGAATAGGCATATGCGAAAAGGCAATCGATGTATTCAGCAAATTAACCGATTCAACAAGGAATCTTCTTAAGACTTGTGAATGTGAAAATGGTTGTCCTTCCTGCATTTACTCTCCAAAATGTGGAAATGACAATAAGCCATTGCATAAAAAAGCAACTGAATTCATTTTGGATTATATGTGGGATGAGATGAATAAATTATCTCCAGAAGAGCTTTCCAAATTGGAAAATCAGGATTTAGAAGATAATATTTCATATAATGAAACTTATTATAATCAAAAGGGAGATAAGAAGGAAATGTCTCAGGAATCTGATACTTTGGAAAATGAAAATCAGATTGATGACAGTGAAATTGTTGAAAATGAATTAAATCCAATGGATGAAGCTTATAATGATGCTTTAGAGGAATATGATAAAGGAAATTATAGTATTGCAAAGGAAATATTAACCAATATCATAATCAAGGAAGATAGTGCTGATGCTTATTACCTCATTGGAAAAATACTTTATGAACAGGACGATAAATTAGGTGCATTATCTTTTGTAAAAAAAGCCATTTCTATTGATAGTGGACATGAAGAGGCTAATGAATTCTTATTGGAATTAAAACATTAATTTAAAAATTAATCAAGGGAATATTATGGAAATCACTAATGAAAATAAAGATGAAATTAAGGAACAAATCAATACGGAAATTAATGATATTCTTGAAAAACATGAATTGCCTTATAGAATGGATGGAATATCTGTCATGAAAACCTCTAAAGGAACCCGCTTTTTAGGAAATGTCAGAGTTCATGACCCAAATAATGTTAAGGCAGTCAGAGCTGAGATTGAAGATTATTTGGACAAATTTGGAAAAGTGGTTATAAACTCAAGGGATGTTGTTCCTTGCTGTGAATTGCCATATACATACATTACTTTCCATATTCACTTTACAGAAGAATAACTGCTTTTTTATAATCATTTAAATGTAATATAAAAATAATTTAAAATTAATTTAGAAAAAATTTAAAAAAAATATAAAAGAAAGTTAAAAATCAATTTAGAAAAAATTTAGAAAAAATTTAAAATTTAGGATATTATGTCTAGCCGTAGAGAAGAGCATGAAGCATATTTGGAGCGTATCCTATCAAATTCATTAACTTCAGCCAATCCATCAAAGAAGCCTTTGAAAGAGCTAAAAAAGAATCTCCCACTTATTTTAATAATTTAAAAATGGCTTTGATGAACAAATATAAAGATTGGGATTTAATGGACATAGAAGAAAGCAGAGTCATTGAAAATATCTATGGCAAGACATTAAAAATTACAAGACGTCAAGAAATAGACTTCTCTTTAGAAGATAAAAAAGAGTCAATTAAAAATGAATTGCTATCCAATTTTAAGTTGATGCCAGGAGTTGGAATGGAAACAGAAATGAGACTCAAAAGAGAGGGATATGACAATCTTTATGATCTATTGGAACATGACAGATACTCCTATAAGGCAGAAAAATTGATAAAAAAAA
>CAJOMK010000144.1 GCA_905235495.1 uncultured Methanobrevibacter sp. | reverse complement strand
TAAAACTTATTAATTATATATTCCAAATAAATGGAGAATGATTTAATGGAAGAAAAAATCAAAAACGTAATCGAAAGAATGAAAGCAGACAATATTAAGTTTATTAGACTCCAATTCGTTGATTTGCATGGAATCCCTAAAAATGTATCAATCCCATGTGAATTGGACAATATGGAAGATTTATTAAGTGACGGTATCCTATTTGACGGATCATCAATACCAGGTTTCGTAGGAATCGAAGGAAGTGACCTCGTATTGAAACCAGATATCAGCACTTACTCTGCTTTATCCTGGAGACCTGAAGAATCCGCATCCTGCAGATTCATTTGTGACATTTACAAGCCAAATGGAGAACCTTTTGAAGGAGACCCAAGAGGAATACTCAAAAAGGCATTGGCTAAAATCAAAGAAGAAGGTTACACCTACAACATAGGTCCAGAACCTGAATTCTTTATTGTAGACACCGATGATGACGGATACCCAATCCCTCACGACAGTGCAGGATACTTTGATGTGGAACCTGTTGATAAGGGAACCGACTTCAGAAGAGAAATTACAACCAACCTACAGGAATTAGGATTTGAAGTTGAAGCAAGCCACCACGAAGTAGGTCCAGGTCAAAACGAAATTGCATTTAAGTTTGATGATGCATTGAAAACTGCAGATGCAATAATTACCTTCAAACAAGCAATTAAAGCTATTGTAGCAAATATGGCTGACTTCGATGGATTTGATTACAGAGTAACATTTATGCCAAAACCTTTCTTTGGAGAAAGCGGTAGTGGAATGCACTGTCACCAAAGTCTATTCAAAGATGGTGAAAACATATTCTATGATGAAAACAGTGAAAATGGATTATCCCAAGAAGCAATGTGGTTTATTGGAGGTTTATTAAAACACTCCGCAGCAATAACTGCAGTAACCAACCCTATTGTAAACTCATACAAAAGATTGGTTCCAGGTTATGAAGCTCCTGTATACATCTCATATGGTATTCAAAACAGATCTACCTTAATCAGAGTACCTGCAGCACGTGGAAAAGCTACCCGTATTGAATACAGAAGCCCAGACCCAACCTGTAACCCTTACCTTGCATTTGCAGTAATGCTTGAAGCAGGTATGGATGGTATTAAGAGTAAGATTGACCCTGGTGAACCAATCGAATTCAACATCTATAAATTAAGCGATGAGGAAAGGAAAGAAAGGGGTATTGAATTGTTGCCATCCAGTTTATGGGAAGCATACCATACCTTTGAAGAAAGTGAAATCATGAAAGAAGCACTTGGAGAACACATATTCGAGGCATTCTTAAATGCCAAATATGAAGAATGGGACGAATACAGAGTCCAAGTATTCAATTACGAACACAAAAAATACTTAGATTTATAATTTAGATTTCTATAGAATTAAAATTCTATAACTGAAATTAAAGTTCTATAAGCGAAATTAAAATCCCATAGATAGAATTAAGATCCTATAGATAAATTATATAAAAATAAGTCAAATCTGGCTATTTAATAAACTATTAAATAGTTATATTTTATTTTTTTAAAGAAAATTTAATTGTCCAATTTTATTTTTACAAACTCATTTTAAAATTCCAATTGAAAGAAGCAGGAGATTACATGTCAGAATCCGAACATAGAATGATAGAAATTCTAAGAATTCTAAATGTTCAAGAAAAACCTATCGGTTCAAAAGTAATAGCTGATGAGCTTAAAAACAAAGGATATAACCTCGGTGAGAGAGCAGTACGTTATCATATGCAGATTCTTGATGAAAAAGGGTACACAGAGAGAAAAGGATATTCTGGCAGAGTAATTACCGAACTTGGAAAAAGCAAATTGGAAAAAGGATTGATTTACGATCAGGTCGACTTCACATTTTCAAAATTCGAAGAGAGAATTTATCTCACTGATTTTGACTACAATAAGAAAGAGGGAAACGTAATCGTAAACACCTCAAACATCCTTGAAAACAAGGCCTTTGACATTATCAAAAAGGTCTTTACTGCAGGGGTTTGTGTAAGTCCATTAATCAATGCCAAAAAAACAGAAATCAATGGCAAAAAAGGATATGTGATGAAGACCATCTGTGGTACCACAATAGATGGAGTGTTCTTAAAGAATGGAATACCCTCAATCCCACAATATGGAGGACTTGTTGAAATAGAGGATTACTGTCCTACAAAATTCTCTGAACTCATTTCCTATAAGAAAACATCCATCACTCCTTTAGATGCATTCATAACTAAGGATATGACTTCCGTTTTGGAAGTTGTTGAATATGGAACAGGAACAATTCCTGCAAACTTTAGAATCATTCCTGAAAATAGTCTTGAAAAGGCAAAGAAAATCATCCAAAAACTTGAAAATGTAGGAATTAGAGGAGTTCTTGAGATTGGTGAAATCAGTGAAAACATTTTAGGAATTCCAGTACCAGAAGGAATGGTTGGAATCTCAATCATTGGAGGAATCACCCCATTCTGTGCTGCACAGGAAATGGATTATAAAGTTGATATAAAGACTGGTGAAGAGTTCATTGACTACAATAAGCTAAACGAACTTGAATCCTCTAAACCTAAGATTAAGCCTGCTAAAAGGATAGACTATAAGAAAACCCCATTCATACTTACAAAATCATTGAATAGAATGAATCAAGTGGATTATGATTTGGAAAACAATACAGGAAACATTGTAGCTAACATATCCTACTTGAATAAGTCTGATTTGGATGATGCATTAAGCATAATGAAAAAGACATATAAGAGTCTTCCAAGATATATGAATCCTCATTTTAATATTGTAGAACATCCAACTGATGAGAATAACGTGGGAATAGGTACAGTTTGCAGTTTAACAATTGATGGAATCTTAATTAAAAACGGCATAATGAGTACTCCAAGATATGGTGGATTATTGGAACTTGGTAAGCCTCCACTATTTGTAGAAATGATTTCATATAACGGCTCATCAATCGATCCACATAAGATATTCATCTTCAAGAACCTTACCCAAATAGCTAAAAGGAGAAATCCGAAGAAAATACTCGCTTCCATTAAGGAAGTTCCATACATTGCAAGACCAGAATGTGAAGAGATTTTGGATAAAATCAATGAAAATGGAATACCTATCCTTAAAGTAGGTAAACCAAGAGAATTAATCTACATATAACTTTGGAATTGTTACAGGAAGTGGCCTAAATTCAATAGCTGCCATTAAGGAAAAGGGAATAGCTATTGAGGCAAAGGCGGTTGAAACCATTTTACCTATTGAAAATATGAATCTGATTTATGAGCAGTAATTTTTTTTAAACTTCTCTAAATAATTGAAAAGAAGGATATGAAAAACTAATGATATGAACTTTTTTTAACAACATGACTTTTCCCAAATTGACCAAAAAACATCTTCAAAAAAATAAATTTAAAAACCCTCTAAAAATCATTAGAAAAAGAAATAATGAGATAAATAATAAATTACAATTTTTTTAAACGGGATTTATTAAAACAAATCAAATATTATAAAATATAAAAAAATATATTTTTTTAAAAACTTTTAATTCAATGTGAAAATATTCTCAAAATCGATATGAAAATATTTATATATCATTATGGAAAAAAATATAATTACTAATCAATATAAGAAATAATGATTAAGATTAGGAAAAAATAGGGGCAAATATTATAAATTAGATAAAAAAAACTTTATTTAATTAAGTATTTTTTGATTTGAAAAATTTATTGTCTTTAAACAATAAGATTATTCATCCCTTCTTTTACTAATTTTGATATTATTTACTGTTTGATAGTGTTTTTATTAACTATTCAAGGAGAGTAAAAATGAAATCTAATAGAATTTTAATTGTTGCTGTTTTAGCATTAATCGCAATTATTAGTGTAGGTGCATGTGCTGCAGGATTTTTAGACTTCCTCAGTGGCCAACCTGATTTAGATGGACAAGACGTAAACTTAGCTGCAGCGGCTAGTTTAAAAAATGTATATGATGATGAATTAATCCCAATGTTTGAAAAAAAATATCCTGGTGTAAAAGTTACTCCTACCTACGCTTCAAGTGGGGATTTGCAAACTCAAATTGAAAATGGATTAGAAACAGATGTGTTCATGTCTGCAGCTACCAAACAAATGGACGCATTAGTTGATGAAGGTTTAATCGACAACGACACCGTTGTTGACTCTTTAGAAAACAAAGTAGTTTTAATTGTACCTGCTGATTCTGATGCTAACATCACTTCATTTGAAGATTTAAAAGATGCAAAAGGAACCATTGCTATCGGTGACCCTGAATCTGTACCAGCTGGTCAATACGCTCAAGAAGCATTAACTAACCTCGGTATTTGGGACGCAGTTGAACCTAGATTATCCTTAGGTACTGATGTAACTGCTGTATTAAACCAAGTAGCTCAAGGATCTGCTGACTACGGTATTGTATACGCTACCGATGCTAAATCCACTGACGATGTAAAAGTCATTTGTGAAGCTCCTGATGATGCATTAAAAACTCCTGTTATTTACCCTGTAGGAGTAATTAAAGATGCAAACGATACAGAAGCTGCAAAAGCTTTCGTTGACTTCTTACAAACTCCAGAAGCTCAAGACAAATTCGTCGAATACGGATTTACTATCCACGAATAGATTTAACTATTCATAATACTAATTCTATTCAGAAAGTTTTCTATTCATGAATGACTTAACTATTCACTAAGTCTCCTATTCATGAATAGACTTAACTATTCTTAACGATTTAATTTTATAAACATTACTATTTCTAAACAATGCCCCTTATAATAAATTTATTTCTTAACTAAATTTTGTTCGATGAATCTATGAATTTAATTAATAAATAAATTTATACATATTATTAAATAAAAAATTATTAATAATAAGGAGAAATTAGACATGACAGATTGGTCCCCAATTTTCATCTCAATGAAAACCGCAAGCCTATCCATTTTCATAACCTTTTTCGTAGGTTTGATTGTCGCTTGGGGTCT
>CAJOMK010000143.1 GCA_905235495.1 uncultured Methanobrevibacter sp. | reverse complement strand
GGCGACGATGGATACACTGCTTCCAGCGTAAGTCCTAAAGTAGTTGTTAAGAAAGCCAAACCTAAGTTTG
The DNA here is from genome assembly GCA_905235495.1 of uncultured Methanobrevibacter sp. GTDB lineage: Archaea > Methanobacteriota > Methanobacteria > Methanobacteriales > Methanobacteriaceae > Methanobrevibacter. The sequence goes on along the minus strand of CAJOMK010000143.1, from coordinate 3,936 downwards.
TTGCTAAGAAGAAAACCTTCAAGGTTAAAACAAAGGTCAAAAAATACACTGTAAAACTTAAAAACAACAAAGGCAAAGTATTGAAAAAGGTAAAACTCTCCCTTAAAGTTGGCAAGAAAACATACAAGGCAAAAACCAACAATAAAGGCAAAGCCGTCTTCAAGATTAAAAACTTGAAGAAGAAAGGCAAATACACTGCCAAAATCAAGTTTGCAGGCAACAAATACTACAAAGCATTAAGCAAAAAAGTAAAAATAACCATTAAATAGGGAAAAAACATATTTTCCCTAATTTTTATTTTTTTTCTAAATATAGTTAAATAATGAGAATATAAGTTTCATTTAAAGGATTTATTTCTTATTCTAATCAGAATTGAAGATTGGAATAATAAATAAATTTTTATTTTACAAAATTTATTTGACATGTAATTTATTAATTTACCATATGATATTTTTTTAGAAAAAAATCAATAAAATATCATATTATTGAGAATTTAGCGGTTGAACAAATAATAAAAAAAAGGAACTGGATAAAATATGCATGGAATAAAAAAACATATCATATTGTTTTCAATAGGATTGGTCCTGCTGCTTTGTATGTCTTCTGTTTATGCAGATGAAGACTACCCTGATAATCTGGGGGAAACGCCTGGTGACAGTTTGTATTCCGGATCAGGCGCACATATCCTAAAGACAGGCGAGCGCTCTGCATGCATGTCAAATGCCGACTTGCTATATGAGGGTGTGGATGATGAGACTATTGAAAATGAAGTTTTAAGTTCTGGTTCTTCCTCTTTGAAAAATGAAAACGTTTTAAAGGATTCCAATAGTGAATCCCGGAACAATACATATTACGTGGACAACAGTAACTTCAACGACATCTTCGAAGACAATGTGTTAAAGTCCGAGTATGCCAATGCCACAATAATCTTTAACGGCAGCTTTGACAACTATGGCATTCTCAGATTCCACTCCAAAGATACCGTAATCACAAGCCATAACTCAATATTCCACAATACCGTGTTCGACTTGGGCGCAAGCGGCATCATACTATCCAACATCAACCTAACCCTTGATAAGGAATTCGAAGATAACGAACATGCAGGCATATTCATACATGCAGACAATGTAACAGTCTACAACTGCACCATGAACTACACCTGTCCGGAAAATATCACAGCATTTGGAATATACTCCGACGGACATGATGACGACTTTACAGGATTGAACATCATAAACAATACAATCAATTTCTATGGCCATGGATTGGGAGAAGACTATTACAATTATGCAATACTCATGCGCAATACCCATGACAGCGTAGTGTATGGCAATGACATCTACTGCGAATTGCCTATCAAGTACATCTATTGGCTTTTTAAAGGAGCCTACGGACAAGTAAGCATGGATACTGCCGCAGCCTTTGCCTGCGATTACTGTGAGAATCTGACATTATCCTGCAACAACATCCACACTTTTGTCAATTCCCAGTATCAACATTTCCCCACATTGGATACTGTCATTTTGTATGGGTGCAGCGGTTCACTGATTGAGAACAACACAATCCTCTGCGAGGACTTCTTGACCAAACCCGGCAATGACAACTACCTTTATGCACTGGATTTGTATAAAATGAGTGATGTTTCTGTTATTGGCAATACCATTTCCGTATTCACCAATGGAGGAATGCCTGGAAGCGGAACAGCCTATCCGATTCAGGTCAATGGTCCTGTCGACCATGTAAAGATAGCTTTCAATAACCTGACCACCTTCAACCGAGGCCCTAACTGCGGAATCTATTCCAACAATTACGGCGGAGACACATTCATCGACATCATCAGCAATTTCATCAACGTGACTGGCGATGCGACTATGGGAGGTATCAGTCCTGCATACTGTCTGGTAAGCGGTATAGAGGTCCAGGATAATGGAGACAACATATTAAACAACACGATTATCGTTAATAATCTTGGAGACTACAAATCAGGAGCAAATGTTTACGGAATAAGCTATATCCAAAGTATCAGCGGCAACCATACCTACAATATTCAGTATAACAATATCACTACCAATGGTAATTATGGTGTGAGGATTTTAGGTAACGTTAAGGATTCCACCACCTATAATTCCACTATTTCCAATAATGTGATCAATACCCAGACAACTTCCAGCATGGCTGGTGCAAGCACCAACAAGCAGGTAGAGGGACCTTCAGGCACCAATATCAAGAATAACACCAACGGAAACCCAAAAAATGTCATGAGCGATGATTATTATCCTGACTGGCTTAAGGATTATGTTCAAAACGGAAACGGTCGCGGAACTGGTGATTTTGCCTGGTTGAACAGGATTTTGAATCCATCTTCTAATGGTACAGGTTTTAGTGATGCTGTAGGAAATGGAACATCTCCATGGGGAAGCGGAAATGCAAATGGAAATAGCCGTGGAAGTCATGATGGAGATGTTTCTGGACGTGGAAGCAATAGCGCGAGCACTAGCGTGAATGGCAATCAAAACAGCAATGCCAGCAATGGCGTTCTGAATGGAGATTTGAATTCCACACTTAGCGCTCCGGGGCTTTCCGGATCCAGTCTGCCAAGCAGCTCCATAAGCAGTCCTAGTGACAGCGGAAGCAGTGCAGCCAATCCAAACGCCTATGAAATCGATGAAAAGAATGATGTTGCCAGCAAGTCATCAGAGTATATTCAATTGGGAATTTTAACCTTATTGGCATTGATCTTTCTTTTGATTGGATATAAGCGCGAGAAGGATTATGAGGAAGAAGAAAATTAAAAATTGTTTTATTTAATGGAGTGTTTGCCAAAAAGAAATTTTGGTAAATGCTTTTTTTCTATTTTTTATTTATGATTTTAAAATAAAATGAAATCATTTTATGTTTTAAAATAAAAGAAGACCATTCATTTAATTTGAAAAGAGAAACTCTATTTTTTGATTAAAAAATAACAGCAAACCATTCTTTAATTTGAAAAAGAAATTATTTAAAATTTAAAAAAAGAAAGTGTTGTTAAAACTCATTTTTAAAAGTAAAAACTGCCAACAGACATTTTAATATGCTCATTAGCATTGGAAACCCATGGACCGTGACCTGAAAGCAGATATTCAACATCCAGTTTTGATAATTTGTCCAGTGAGTTTGAGTTCTTCATGTCCTCCATGTTTCCGCCGATATCCATTCTGCCTACTCCGCCGTGTGAGAATATGGTATCTCCAGATATGAGGATTGAGCCATCGAATAATGATATTCCGCCTGCGGTATGTCCAGGTGTTTCAATTACTTCAAAATCTGCTATCTTGTCTCCTTCCTTTAGTCTTATGTCCACATCACGCCTTTTAATCTCACGTGTTTGAACAAAGCATATTGGTATCGGGCTTTCAGGATCTTCCAGGCAATCACCATCAATCTCGCTGATAGCTATCTTAGCATTTGGAAAGAGATGATTTCCACCGACATGGTCGAAGTGGCAGTGGGTATTGACCACCAGGTCGATGTCTTCAAAAGAAAGACCTATTTCGCCCAGCTGGGAACTCAAATAGTCTTCGCTTTGACCCACTCCAGTATCTACAATAATATAATTAAAATCTGAATCATTATCCGAATTATCTATCAGGTAGCTGTTGGAATCCGCCATCATTCCAGCGATGCAATAAACATTACTAATTTTCTCCATAAAGAATACCTCATGTTCTAGTTAGTATATTTTTTTAAAAATCTAATAGATATATTTTATTGAATTTCTAAAAAAAAGCAGATAAATAAAAATCGAGCAGATTATGAAAAAAATTATAAAATATGTGAAATGATAGGAATAAAATAATTAAAAATAGAGTAAAAATGGGGTCACAGGGATTTGAACCCCAATCCGGGGATTTCTCTTGCCTCAGTACTCCAATTGGTCATCACATCACCAATTCCTTA
>CAJOMK010000142.1 GCA_905235495.1 uncultured Methanobrevibacter sp. | reverse complement strand
CATCTCTTGTATTCATTTTAAATATCTGCTGCTTAAGTTCGATTGTCTTCGGCAATTTCTTAACATAATAGGCTGCTTGAGTTCTCATTTTAGGAATTGCAAATGCCTCTCCCTTTCTTTGAAGAAGAAGATTGATATGTTTCTTTAGGATTTCCATTCTCTCTTCAATGCTTACTTCCCTTGGAAGTGTGCCGTCTTCAAGATAATTAATGCAATCCCTTATTAACCAAGGATTGCCTAATGCAGCCCTTCCAACCATAACTGCATCACAAGCTGTCTCATCTAACATTCTCTGCATCAAAACAAGATTTGATGTCTCCATTTCCAATAATTGGAATGGATACATTTTCTTTAACTTCTTTTATAATGGACCAATCCGCCTTTCCTGAGTATCCTTGATCCTTTGTACGTGGATGAACTGTAATTGCTGATGCACCTGCACTCTCTGCGATTTGTGCTATCTCTACAGCATTGATGTTATCCTTATCCCAACCGCTTCTAATTTTTACGGTAACTGGAATCGGCACAATATCTACAATAGATTCTGTCCGAGGGCTTGGCAAGTACTACCGCGACAATAGAGAATCGGCACAATATCTACAATAGATTCTACAATAGATTTGACTTTATTAGGATCCTTCATCAATGCACAGCCTGATTTTGAGCGATTGGTGACTTTAACTACAGGACATCCCATGTTAATGTCAATGATATCTGCATTTGTATTTTCATAAATGAATTTGGAAGCGAAAGTCAAGGATTCTAAATCAGACCCTACAATCTGCTGTGAAATAGGACGTTCATAATCAGTCATGTACAGCTTTTCCATGGTTTTCCAATTGCCATACATGATAGCCTTATCTGAAACCATTTCAGTTTCAATCAGCCCACAACTCATTGACTTGACAATGGTTCTGAAGCTGAAGTCACATACTCCAGCCATAGGAGCTAAAGCTATCTGATTATCTATTTCAACATTTCCTATTTTCCACTTCATATGAATCATTCATCATTGAACTTTTATAAATATTAAATTTCAAAACTGCCTACGTAAAAATGCCCTTTCAATTATTTAGGATTGTCTTTCTTGTAGAATTTAAAGCTATTCTTATTAGCCACATAAAGATGTGCCAAAGCTATTCCTGTATCTATCTTATTCCATTTTCCATAAATCCTGCTTCTAAGCATTCCGCCCTTAACTCTGTATAAGTCATAGCTGCCGTCATCATTGTGGGTGAAATACCATGGTTGGGTATTGGATGCTGAAGGTGCAAATTGTGCAGGAGTGCAGGAGTCAATCTTTCATCTCTCTTATCTGAAATATCATCAAGGGATTTTCTTCTAAACTGGTCAATTTCCCTGTATAAATTTCCTTTTGGCTTTCCGACTGATATGATGATTATGAACTTTTGGCTGTCATCCGGATTCTTATAATTTTTAGGGCTTCCCATTCCTATCCAACAGGACCCTATTCCTTTGCTTTGCAAGAACAGGTCCACCTGTTGAAATATAAATCCAATATTTTGATAGAAATTCTCCTTTTCGTCACTAAAAATAGCTATATAATGAGGAGCTTTCCATCTCATCATAGTAGAGATGTTTTCTGTAGAAAGAATTTCATAACTCCATTTTATATTTGGATTCAACTCCTTTGCATTGTCTATAAAATCCCTTATTTCATCTAATGTTTCATTGTCAAGTGGTGTTGCATCATAAGATCTAATAGATTGCCTTTTGTATATTGTATCTTCAAGATTCATTTTATCACAGCCTCTCTAAAAAGGATTCAATCCCCAATATATTTAATAAAACACCTTTTGTCTAATTATAGTTTATGATAAAATATGATTTAAATCTATTGAATCGGCAACAAAAAAAAATTAATAAAAAATAGAAAAAATAGCTATAAAAAACTTATTAAAAAATAATAAAAAATAGAAAAAATAGCTATAAAAAACTTATTAAAAAATAATAAAAAATAGATTAATAGTTATTTAATAAAATTAAATAAAAAATATTAAAAAAATAAAAAAAGAAATAATTGAAAATAGTTAAACAACTATTCTTCAGCCTCTTCTTCTTTTTCAGCTTCAATTATTTCTATCTGATTTTCAAACCATGGGAGAATGTCTTCATCTTCAGCATGGTATTCAGCTTTAACTTGTTCGAATTCTGCTTTGGCATCTTCAACAGAACCTTCTTGAGCTTTTACCAAAATAGAAGCTAAAATAGCATTTAAGTCATTTGGAGCTTCTGCTTTCCATTCTTCAATGATTTCATTCAATTTAGCAATATTTTCATCTATTGACCCTTTATTAGCCTTTATCTCTTCAAAGAGTTTCATGAAGATAATTGCTTTTCCTGCTTTTTTTGCTGTACTTTTAATATCCATATTAAACCTCCTTTATAGAATTTTAAAATTAAATTGTGATTTTAATCTTATCTATCTGTCAAATATAACATATTTGAGAACAATGTAAAATCCAAGAACTGCACTTAACAAGAATCCGAATAGACCGATTACAGAAATGTCCCACATTTTTGGTCCGCTGTCTGAAAGAATAGCTAAGGATGAGCCGATAATAAGTGCAGATATGATCAATGATGCTGAAAGCTGATTTTTAAGTTCAGCCAATCCTTTAAGTTCTAAATTGACTTTTATTTCTCCTTTTTCTATCTTTGCAAGGGTGGAATCAATCCTTTCAGGCAAGTATTTCATTAAATGTTCAACATCTAAAAGATAATCATAGCTTCCTCTTGCTACATTGACTGGATTAAACTTATTGATGACTAATTTTTTAGAGAATCTTTGAAGTGCCTCTCCAATATTGAAGTCCTTATCTAAATTATATCCTATATCTTCAATAAGTGCCACTCCTCTTCCAATCATTACGAATTCTCTTGGGAGTGTTACTCCATGTTTGATCATGGTGTTGATTAATTTTTCCAAGACACCATCCATTTGATCCAAGTCAGCACCAATATAACGGTTTACTAAATCATCAATATCCATTCTTAACTCTTCAGTGTCTTGTTCAGGTGTAATGATCTTCATATAAAGCAATTGCTTGACAAGACTGTCTGCATTTGCACCTAACAATAAAAGAAGCAATTGCGCCAAATCAGCACGGAACTTTTCAGTTAATATTCCCATCATACCTAAATCAAGGTAGCAGAGCTTTTTCTCTTCCTTGTCTATAATCAAGTTACCTGGATGAGGGTCTGCATGGAAAAATCCATCAATCATCATTTGCTTGAAATAGGATTCAACTATATCATTTGCAATTTTTTTGCCGGATACTCCATCCACTTCCTTGTCATACAACTCAGTAACCTCATATCCTTCAACAAGTTCCATATTGATAATTCTATTGGTACATAGTTTTGGATAAACCTTAGGATATTTTACATAATCATAACCTTCAAAGTTTTTGGTGATCTTTCTAATGTTCATGACCTCTTCCATATAGTCGAGTTCCTTGAAAATGGACCTTTCAAATTCCTTGATGATTGCAGGTAAATTGAAGGTTCTTGTTTTTGTAATGTACTTATCTGCCTTTTCAGCAAGGTAAATCATAATCTTTAAATCAGATGCTACAAGTTCATATGAACCTGGCTTTTGAACTTTTACAGCTACCTTTTCACCATTTTCCTTTAAGGTAGCCCTATAAACCTGACCAATTGATGCTGAACCGATTGGCTCTTCTTCAAACTCGCTGTACACTTCATCCAATGGCTGGTCAAGTTGAGTTTCAATAACTTCCTTCATCTCTTCAAAGGGGGTGACAGGAGTGTTATCCCTAAGCTTTGTAAGTTCTTCTGCAACTTCATTACCTACAAGGTCCGGTCTGGTACATAAAAGTTGGCCTAATTTGATATATGCAGGACCTAATTCTTCCAAAGCCTTTCTAAGACCTGATGCATCTAATTCTCCATCAAATTCTCCTTGAGCAGGATCTTTAGGTTTTCTTGATTCGGAAATTAACTCTGACACATTATACTTTTTAGCAACGGTATAGATTTCTTTAATCCTTTGGCGGCTTTCCTTTCTTTCATCTCTTGATGCCATAATATCTAACCTAATTTTGTTGATTTTTTGATCAATTTTTTTGAACTAAAATGAATTAAGTATTAATTTTCAAGCCCATTTTAATAATATTATGTATTTTTTTATATAAATAAATAATTATTAAATATAAAGTTAACTAAATATACTTATGTATTTGAGTAAACTAAATATACTCATATCAATAAAAATAATTTAGGTGAAAAAATGTTGGAACAATATATGCCTTTTATAGGCTTAATAATATTTGGAAATATAGAAAACCTCATACTTTCCTCTCAAGGAGTTGTTGAAGGGGTCAACATTAGAATATTAGGAGGATTAAGTATAATTGCTGTAATTCTCTGGTTATTAATTGGTTTTGTAGCTACCGATTTTGCAATGCACTATGCTAATATAATTACATTCATTGGAGGATTAGCAATATTCCTTTTAGGTATAAAAGCAATATGGGATGCAGTAAAAAACATCAGAGCCAAAAATGGAGGCGCATAAGATGGTAAGCTTAAAAGAGTTCATTCCATTTACAGGATTATTAATATTTGGAAACATAGAAAATTTAGTCCTTGCATCCCAAGGTGCTGTTGCACATGTAAATCCAAT
>CAJOMK010000141.1 GCA_905235495.1 uncultured Methanobrevibacter sp. | reverse complement strand
TTCATCAAGTTTTCCGATGAAGGAAGTCTTGAAGATAAGGCATTGAGATTCGTATGCGGTTTTGTTGCATTGGAATTCATCATAAATGTGATAATGCCACTATTCGGAAACACTCCTATTGAAGCCTTTTTAGAATTCTTTGTATTGATGATATTTGTAATGCTCGTTTATCCTGCAATCATTAAATTCTTCCAAAACAGGAAGATTTAATTAATTTTTTTATTTTTTTATTTTTAGAACAGTTAGAATTAATTAACTTTTTTTAAAATTTTTATCATTTTTAATCTATTTTTTTTTATTTTTTCTATCATTTTTTCTACATTCTCTCAATTTATGAAAAAACTTAATATAAATAAAACTAAAAATAGAATCATGACAGATTTCATGAATAAGGATATTAGGAAAACTCTTTTTTGCTTTGAGTATCATATTTTTGGTTTACTTGCTTGTAACCCCATTAAACCACTTATGTGTCAAATTGATGAGTATTTTACCAGAACAGTTCTATTGCTTCCATTAAGTGATATTATAACCGTTACTGCACATGATGTTCATCCTCCATTGTTTTATGTGATGGGGAAAGGTGTAATTGAACTCAGTAAAATCTTTGGTATTGATTATTTTTTCAGTTTAAAGCTTCTTTCAATCTTGGCTTATGTTTTGGTATTGATTGTCTCCTTCACTAAAATCAGAAAGGATTACGGTTGGCTTACAGCAGGAGTCTTTGTTTTTGCCCTTGGAATTATGAATGAATACTCAAGATATTGCTTGATTGGAAGAATGTATACGTGGGCAGTTCTTTTCATTCTCTTGGCATTTCTCTCATTTAGAGAGATTATAATAGGCAAAGGAAATAGGAAATCCTGGATTTTCCTTACATTGTTTTCTACTTTAGCTGCATATACTCATTATTTTGCAGCCATTACTGCAATATGCATTTATATTGGCTTATTGATTTATATAGTGATGAATAGAAAAGAGGAACTTAAAATTGGATCATATTTTCAATTGCTACCATTATCCTATATCTCCCTTGGATTCCTATTTTTATAAACCAAGCAATGCAGGTTAAGGAAAGTTATTGGATTACTGATGTGACTTTAGAAAAGGCAATCCTCTTTTTTGGATATTATGGATTTAATTGGACCCTATGGATGGGAGTGATTTCAATATTGTTTTTGATAGCATTCCTAATTATTTTTATAAAGGAATCTAAAATCTTTGATAAGAAAGAGAAATTCATCATTTCTAGTGGTTTTGGAGTTTATCTTGGAACTATCACATTGGGAATTATAATTTCAGTGCTCTTTACACCGGTTATAGATGAAAGATATATAATGCCTGCTGCAGGTGTATTGTTGCTGACATTATCAATTATTTTAGGTAAAATCGAAGATAAAAAGCTATTTATCATCTCTTAGCATTGGTATTATTGCTCCTTATTTCAGGAATTGCAAATACAATTAACACATATGAAATGGATTATCATAATGGAATCATACAAAAGGAGTACTTTGACAACATCACTCAAGATGACAATTCTATTTTGATAGTGCCTACAAGAGATGACATCTGCTACTTCCTATCCTATTCCAATGAAACGGATATGTATTGCTTAAATACAAGTGAGGTGTTTGGTGTTGAGATGGCGAGACTTCATGAATCTTATGATTTTAAGAATCTGAATCTGGAAGAAATTGATGGATTCATAGCCAATAACACTGATAAAAACATTTATGTTGTTTATTGGGAGGAACCTGAAATAGATTCCCCACTGGAAGTCATGGATCAGGAAGTGCTGCTTTACTTTACAAAGGCGGATATGGAAAAATTGAATTTCACCATTTAATTGGATTGATTATTCTTATCATTACTTATTTTTTTATATTTTTTTCTTCTTTCAATTCTTCTATTTTTTCTTTTAGTTTTTCTATCTTTTCCTTTCTTTTTATGGTATGCTTTAACTGTGTATTTAAGTTCATATTCTTCATCGAAGTGGTTGAACAGGTATCTTAGGAATTTATAATAAATTATTGAAGAACATATTTCAGAAATCACTATTCTAATCAAGACAGAAAATCCATCAGTAAGGAATAGAGTTATTATGTAAATTAAAACGATTTCAATTACTACCTTAATTATAGTAAAGAGTAAAGAATAGAGACTTTTACCGAACCCATCAAGCATCTTTGCTGAAATCATGGAGAATGGCAAAATGGTGTTTATAACAATTGCTGCAAGTGCTATCCAGAATATTGTATTATCCATGCCTGTGATGGAGAATAAGCTAAATGCATAGTTTCGTATGAAAAAGAATACTATGATTATGACAAATGCAGGGATACGGATATTTTCAGCACATAGTTATACATTTCCTCCAATTTATCAAACTGTTCTGCACCAAATAAATGCCCTTTAACGCTCATCAATCCCCTACCATAACCTTTAATTGGTGCATTTAACAATGTTCTAATTTTATTTGATACGGAATAGAGTATCGGTCCGATGGCACCCATTGTTCCAATCAATATGACATTTATAAATGACATTGAAAAACTCCATATTGCATCATCCAAGAAGTTAGGTAGAGCCACTTTAAAGATTTCAACAAGTATGTAGGGGTGAAATTTGAAATACTTTAAGTCTAAAGGTACTTTTGCCCTTCCATGTGTGTATAAGTATAATAAAATTGAAAAGGTTATCAGGGAAGATAGAACGCTGGTATACGCCGCCCCTTTACTTCCTAAATTCAAATCAAAAAATGAAAATCTGATCTAAAATCATATTAAGAATGTTTGAAGCTATTATCAGAATGGTTGGAGTATGTGAATTTCCCTCTGCATGGTATGTTTCAGAAAATAGATTATTCAACATGATATGTATGCAAAAACAATCATCGGGACTAAATAATCAAAGATTAGAACATATGAATCTCCTGAATCCAGTGTGTACAATATTCTTGTGCAAACAATAGATAGAGAACTAGCAAGACCCATATTATATTGGAGATTATCATCCCATGTATCAATGTATTGTATGCACTTTCATAGTCTCCTATACCTAAAAAACGAGACATCATTGAATTGGTTTCCTGTCCTATAGAATCACCGAATGAAAAGATAAGGCTGGTGATTGGTATTGAAACTCCTATTTCATAAAATGCCTCTATGCCTATTTTGGATACTCATAGCATATCCAATGCCGTAGATTGCATCAAAAAGACAAAATGCGGTTATCGGAATACTCAATTTCCAAAATGATTTTTTAGGCAGTGAAACTAAATCAATCTCTTTATTCATATTTCATTTTATATTTAACTTAATTAATATAAATGTTGTTTTTATTGATTAATTCATTAAAATGGAATATTTAAATGTAAATATTTTATTATCCTCCTTAAATGAAATATAAAAATATAAATATTTTTTTTTTTTTTTTTTTTTTTT
>CAJOMK010000140.1 GCA_905235495.1 uncultured Methanobrevibacter sp. | reverse complement strand
CTTATTTTTTTATGCTCATCCTTTGAAAGCCCATCTTTTTGAGTTGAATTCCTAAGGTCTTCAATTATCTCATATGTAGGTGTTAAAACAGGGCAATTCTCAGTGCACATTCCACATAATGTACACATATATAAACCGGAATCTATACTGGTTTCATTATCCTTAAGATATTTGCTCATAGCAACTCCTCTGCCACCTAAATAACTGTGATAACCAAATTCATTACCTATTACATTGTAAACAGGACAGTTTACAACACAATTTCCACAGCCAATACACCACAAGCACTCTTTGATAGCTTCGCTTCTACCGTTATCAAGCAGGATAACTGCCACTTTTTCAGCTCCATACATATTCTTTAGAAGCTTTTTCTCAATGTCTGCAGTTTTGGATGGACCTGCTACAATATTGATATAGGAAGACAATGGCTTTCCAATGGCAAATGCTGTTTCCAATTTAGCAACGGAAACTGAATCCTCCAAAGAAGGCACTAATTTATCGATTCCAGCAACAACTATATGAAGTTTCTTATTTTGGACCAGACTGATATTACCTTCATTATGCACTGTTAAAAATGCACCATCTTCAGCAGCAATGGAATTGGAACCGCTGATGCCAATAACAGATTTATCTAAAAGACTTAAGACATCTGCCCTTATAGCTTCCATGATTTCCCTTGGAACTTCATGCAAATTAAGATTCATTGATTCATTAACGATTTTTGTTATATTATGAACATTCAAATGAGATGCAGGGCCAGTTGGATGAACAGGAGCATTATCCACTTTTTTTAATTGCAAAATACGGTCCCCTAAATCTGTTTCAATGATTTTCATGCCATTTTTTTCTAAAAATTGACTTGTATCTATCTCACGCAAGGTATTGGATTTAGATTTGGCAATGTAAACTTCGTCCTCATTGAGATTACTTGCAATTATTTCCTCATTAATAAGGTCCAATAAGATTTGTCTTGCTTCCTCATCATCATGTGCTATAAAGCAATCAATATCATTTTCCTTAAAGCTTTCTTGAGCGATGGCTATCAATTCTGCATTGTTGTCTATTGCATCCTTTCTAATATCAATAACCCTTTTTTGAAGAGCCTGAATTTTAGGAGATTTGGTAAGAGGTTCGATTCTTTCATTCAATCCCTTGAAGATTCTTCTCATTGTTTCCTTTTCCTCTTCCTTCATTTAAGTTCCTCCTATTCAGAGTCAAGATAGGCTAAAACAAATTCAGACAAATCCAAAACATCAAAATCTTCTGAATTTTGACTTAAGTTTAATTTGCAGAATGGACATGCAGTCACCAATAAGTTTGCATCAGTTTCTTTAGCTTCTTCAATTCTTAATCCTGCAATTGAATTTGATAAGTCACCATAAGCGGATTTCACTCCCCCACCAGAACCGCAACATCTTGCCTTTTCCTTATTGTTTTCCATTTCAACCAAATTAGAAATAGAATTTATTACATTACGAGGAGCCTCATATTCTCCAGCATGTCTTCCTAAATGACATGAATCGTGGTATGTAACTTTTAAATCATCCTTATGTTTAAGAGGGATTTTATTTTCCTTAATCAATTGCTCCAATAGCTGGGAAATATGAATTACTTTTAAATCAACACCAAGATACTTTTTATAATCTTCCTTTAAAGTCTTATAACAACCTGCACAGGAAGTGAGAATGGTTTTTCCTTCTAAATCTTTCAAATTACCATTCATCTGCTCAACTGCATCTTCGAAAAAACCAGTTCTAAGGAGCACAGATCCACAGCATTGTTCATCATCTAATGTCTCATAATCTATTTTTGCTATTTTTAAAATCCTTTCAGTAGCTTTACTGATTGAATTCAATTTTTCATGTGCTGTGCATCCTCTAAAATACAATAACATAGTTTAACCTTATAATAAAAAATTCTTACAATTAATTTTAATTTAAAAAAAATAATAAATGAGGAATTATTCCTCTTTTTCAATATCTTTCAATTCGATTTCATCTTTAATAGCTAGAGCCCTGACTAATTCAGTCGTATTCCTATTTAATTCATCTATTTTTACATATAAACTATAGATTACATAAACGAGAAGAGCATATCCTAAAACAAGGAGCAAATCCAAACCTCTACCAAAACCAAAGAAACCTGCAAGAGGATCACTAAGTCTAGGAGCAAAAGCAAAGAAATTTACAATTAAACAAACTAAAATCCACAATGCAAATGTGGCTGGAGTGATTTTTTTAACTCTTAATCTCTTATAGAAGAATATTATGACCATTATAGTTGCTATAATTAATAAAACTTGATATGTACGAAATGGACCTATAATAATAACACTTCCCCTTTAATTATATTCTGAATAAATCGAGCACCATCTTTGTTAAAATTCTTAAACCGACTATAGCATCGGTACCTTTATTTTGAGTTTCAGGAGTATAAATTGTAGTGATTGTAACTTCAGATAATCTTAATTCCTTATCGCTTATCTCTTTAATGAATTCAGATGAAACACCATATCCTCTTGAAACAATGTTTATCTTATCAGCAGCTTCTGCAGTGAAAGCCCTTAAACCAGATTGGGAGTCCTTAACGTTTCTCCCATAGAAAATGAAAGTTAAGGCATTCATAATCAAGTTTGCAAAACTTTTGCTGATAGGCATATCCTCAAAAGGCCTTGCTCCAATAACAACATCTGCTTCTCCATCCTGTAAAGGTTTGCAGACATTTGGAATATCATCTATTTCATGTTGTCCATCTGCATCAAATGTTACGATGTATTTAGCTTTCTTATTATGTGCAACGACCATTCCGGTTTTTAATGCTGCACCTAATCCCCTATTGATTACATGAGAAACAACAAAAATCTGATTAGGATATTTCTTTTTTGATTCTATTGCTAAGTTAAGAGTGTTATCTTTTGAACCATCATTGACTAGAATGACATTATATCCCTTTTCAGCTATTCCTTCTATAATTTGGGAAACGGTCTTTTCCTCATTGAATGCTGGAACAACCAAATAAACATCTTTAGTGATTTCTGAATTTTGTTCTGACATACTATCCACAATATTTATAATTATGATTTAGTTATAAAGGACCTACGTCTTCCTTACCTTCTCTCATTCCTTTTCCTGCTTCTTTTCTCATAAGTTTAGGATGGAACATCATCTTTATAAGATTCTGTGCATGTTCACGAGCCCTATTATCTGCCAACTTTTTAAGCTCCTTAGGGTCTTCCTCTTCATCTTCGTGAACAAAAACCTCTAAAATATGAGTGTTAGTCATTAATTGTGCACGAATTAAACCTGTTGAAGCTTCATGAGCACACATCTTATCCTTTTCCATTGGTCCAGGCATTCCTAATGCCATGACAATCTCACAATCTTCCTCTTCAATAAGTTTCTTACTTGCAACTGGAATCTTTAACACCCGGAACAGTAACGCGGATAATCTGTAAATCTGAAGCGTTTTTCTTTAATTCATCTATTGCTGCAGCACCCATATCATAACGAGCAAAGGTAGTATCTGCAATTCCTATTCTCATTTACTCACCGATAAAAATTTATTTAATATTCATAAGTTTAAATTATAATTTTGATAATAACTTACCTTTATATTTTAATACATTACTAACTATGTTTTTAATTATATATAAAGTAAATCAAATATTAAAAAAAAAACCAACAAAGATTTAAAAATTTTCATTATATAATTCCTTCTTAACTCAACACTATTTGTTGGATGATTTAATTTAATTAATCCTTTTAATTCTTTAATGCTACGTTTTAAATTCTAAGACAACCAGTTCATTTTCTTTTATATTTTCTTCCATATTACACCTAAATACTAAACAAACATTATTTAAATCCTATTCTGAATTGAATTTATCTTAGCTAAAATCAAATTGTCCTTTGTCAAATCATATAAGATCCTATAGAAATACAATGCACCACGATAATATTTCCTATTTTCTAAATCAGCTGATATGAACTTTAAAGTATCTAAAATAAAAGGATTAACACCTATTTGAATATTTTTTGATTCGATTATCCTTTCTGCTTCCTTTCGTTCCATTTGAGTATTGATTCCATGTGATTTTAAATATTCAAGTTCTCCTAAAGCCTGCTTATTGAAGTTGAAGTTTAAACTAAAGTCATAGAATGCAGCAGCAATATCCAATTGATTTTCTTCAACATAAAAGAAACCAAAATTCCTATAGGATCTTGTAATATCCTCATTTTTATATGCAAACCTTAATGCATCAACATTATATAGGAAAAACCTATTATAAGTTCTTGTTTTTGATTTATAAATGTCTGCAAGAGATAAAATGGTTTTTGAAGAAACAAGATTAATTCTCAATGCCTTAAGCAGATATTTCTCAGCTTTAGAAAAATCATCATTCTCCAAAAGCAATGTTCCATAGATATAATACAAATCAAATAATGGTTCATCAAATGGTATGAAAGCCAATTCATCCTTTAATCCTATGTAATGATAGAACAATATTTCTTCAAGAGGATTTAAAAAGCTATGATACTCCTTTTTAACTGATCTCTTTCTGATTATTATCCATTTTATGAATCTTTACATCTTTGCGCCAATTGACTATTTTAGATTTCTTTTCTAGATAATTCCTATATGATTTTGGACTTCTTGACAACTTATTTTCCTCATATTTCATATATTGAATTTCTTTAATTGGCCTGTTTGACTTGAAATCGCTTTCCTTATGAATAGATTAATCTTCATATTTGTCATTGAAATGACTCATAAAATTATCCAACTTTTCCAAAGCAGCCTTCTTATCACGATTTTCAATTAATGGAATCACTTCATCAAGTACGCGAGACACATTTGTCTTTTTCGAATAGATTCCACCATCTTCATTATAGAAGTCTAAGGATTGCCAAATCAATCTTGAAATCTCTTTAATTATTTCATAAGAGTTTTCATAATCTTTATAAAAGTCCAATTGAGAGACTAAATAATCCCTATCTAATATTGGATTTCCACTTTGATTTCTCTTGATTTGGCTTATAATTTCATCAGTCATTTGAATCATCACCAAAAGGAAAATAATTAATTTTTCTATTAATTTTTTTATTTATAATCCTATTTAAATGATATTATAAGTTAAAAAAAAAAGAAAAAATGAATCTGCACAATTGCACAAAAATGAAAAATCTAATTAAAAAAAGAAAGAAATAGTAAAAAAAATAGTAGAATAATAAAAAAATAAGTGTTTAATTATTGTTTATCAATCAAATCAAGTATTTTTGCACGAGCTTGACCAATAGTTAATGGATAATCTCCTTCAAAATCAATATTATCCTCTTTTTCCAGAATTTCAGCGAGATGCGCCATTCTTGGAAGACGTAAATCAGCATCTCTTATTGTTTCCACTTGAGAGAATACTTCATTAGGTGTTCCTTCAGCAATGATTTCCCCATCGCTTATCAAGTGGATTTCACTTGAATAGACAGGAATCAAATCTACATCATGTGTAGAAATAACTATAGTCATTCCTTCCTTATTCAAATCATACAATAACTTAAGAAATATGAGAAGCTCCTTTCGAATCCAACCCGGAAGTAGGTTCATCAAGAATCATTAGTTCAGGTTCCATAGCCAAAATACCTGCAATAGTTACTCTTTTCTTTTGTCCTCCGCTTAAATGGTGTGGGATTTCTTTTCAAATCCTCCCATACCAACCCTTTCAAGGGATAGTTTAACCCTTTTTTCCACTTCTTCAATTGGAAGACCTAAATTCATTGGCCCAAATGCCACATCTTCTTCTACTGTTGGAGCAAACAATTGATTGTCGGGATTTTGGAATACAATTCCTATTTTTTAACGAGCCTTAAGAAGACTTTCCTTATCATATTCAAGCTTCTCCCCATCAATATAAACTTCACCAGATTTTGGAATGTGAATTCCATTGAAATGTAAAAATAAAGTGGACTTTCCAGCCCAGAGCAACCATTTCCCCTTTTTTAACTTTAAAATTAATATTATTTAATGCTCTTGTTCCATCTGGATATTCATAAATAATATTTCTTGCCTCTAAAATAATAATCCCTCCAACTATAAATTTATTTTATTTATAACAGTATAGAAATGTTTAAAAAGTAATAAAAAACCCTATAAAAACTTAAAAAAAGTAATATTTTAATAAAGCCTATTTGATATTATCAAATATGCAATATAAAAAAATGAAAAAAGAGAAAAAATTTTAAAAAATTAATGAAAATTGAATGAATATATAAACTAAAATTAATCTAGTTGTGTCTTAATAATATATTCTACAAGCAATCTCATAGAATACCATTCATCCTTATTCAATTGATTTTCCAATATAGAATTTGAAACCTTTAAAATTGTTTTTTTACTTAATAAGCCATATCTGTATTGATCTAAAAGATGAATGATTAAGGATACGTTAGCTACAAGTTCTGGATTTTTAGAAACTTTAATCAATGAAACAATGAATGCCTTTTTGTCATCTTCGTTTTTTATATCAATGAAATCTGTCAAGAAATTTTCATAAAAATCATCAAGATCATATTGGTATCTGTCTAATCTGACAAGGGCATTCAATTGATAAGATGGAGTCAGCCATTGCAATTTAGCTAAAGACTCTTTAATTGCAGCCTTTACAGCATTAGCAATTAATTCTCCAATTTTAGCATGTGTACTCATATTTTCAATTCTGTTTTCACTATCAAGATTAGAGAAAATTGCTATTCCATCTGTTCCTGTACCTGTTGCAATATCATTAGAATAATTGCTTGCAGCCATCAAATCCCTAAGTGCAACTGTTTTCGCTTCTGTAGCTATCATTTCAGCCAAAAGAAGTGAACTTTCACTTAATCGTGAATTGAATAAAAGAATTATATTAATGGTTCCAGGCTTATTTGAAAAGCCATTGCCATCATCCTCATTAATGTCAAAATCATATTCATCATTGATTTCATAATAAGAAGCCTTATCACCTGCAGAAACTGCATTTACCCTAACACCTGCAGTTGCTATTGCCATCACTTCAATATCCCGATATTTTTCACATGCAATTGAATAATAATCCATATCTGCAGAAGTAATCAGACCACTTATCTTATCGCTTCTTAAATTCAAATCATTATAAAAATTAGAGGATAAGTCCTTTAGGAAGCCTAAAATGCCTCCTTCTTCATATTTATCAATATTCTCTTGAGACAATTGATGATTGAAA
>CAJOMK010000139.1 GCA_905235495.1 uncultured Methanobrevibacter sp. | reverse complement strand
ATATTGCTCATCAGCAACATCTACATCTTTAGTGTTGATGCTGCTGTCTCTAGTATCATGCTCGATGCATTTATCATTATCATCTTGGTTTAAATCAAACGCACTTAAAGGCGCTAAACAATACATAAGAATAATAAATACACAAGCAATCTTTAAACCAAAACCTTCCATAAATAAACCCCTTTCGTGTTTATTCATTACGAAATGTATTTATATAAAGCATATATATAAATAAATTTGCGAAAGCAATCACATACTTACATTTTTTAAGTTTAAATTCAAAAAGAAATTATAAAAATAATCATTAATAAAGAGATGGATGATTAGTCTTTTTTTATTCCTAAATTTCCTAAAAAAAAGATTTTATACAAATTTTTTAAAAAAAGGAGATGGTAAAATGGTTGATTTTATTAAACCTATCAATTAACAAAAAGGACATAATCTACGATGGAAAGGTAAAGATGAATAAAGGGAACAAAGGAGTAATCCTCATAAATGATAAGTCATTTAATAATTTCACTTATGTAATATTCTCCCCCTCCTTTGTCAAAATAGTGGAAGCAGTGTAATCATATCAGTTGATGAGATACTCAATAAGGAAACACACTTGGAGGAGAATAAGCATCAGCTAGATTTCAGCCGCAGATGTGTTGGCAAAAAATGCATCATCATCAGTTCACAATTTCCATTGAACCTGGAACTTAGAAAACATGACATCATACGGAATGGAGAAGTTAAAAACACTTGAGGAGGACAAGGAATCATAAGACTCAATGATAAGTTTTTAGGCAATAGGTCCTATGTAATATTTCCCATTTACAGCAAAGACACCAATGATGGAATAATCATGGCAATCGATGAGATACTGAACAAGGGAATACATCCTGACAATGACCATACAAGCGGAATATCCTTAGGCCAAAAAGTATGTTGGCCGCAAATGCATTACAATCCTGCAGGAAGGATAAGCAAATATTTTTAAAAAGGGATGATGCAATTTACGATTTAACTAATAAAAAATAAAAAAATTATAATTATACTTAAAGGAGGCATTAGATGGAGAGATTTACACATTCAGATGAATTATTGGAAAAGTACCATTTGACAGGAGGCGTTGAATGTGATGATTGTGACTTTAACTTTACAGAAGATGTTTTAGGTTTCTACTTCAATACAGAACACGGGCAAATTGAAGATTATCTTATTGGCAAGATTGACATGTATTCATATTCTCCCATTAGAGGATTTGTGCGTAATGAGTATTGCAAAAATTGCAAGAAATTCATTTCTACATACCATATTGAGTCTTTAAATGAGGAATACGATATGGAAGCAGCTTATTACCTAACAAGACTTCTCTTGCCAAGGCAATTGGACTTTGTAGGCAAAAGGCTAGAAGAATATAAATTAATAGCTGAAAAAATAAAAGCAAAAGATTTAAGATATCTGGACACAGTATTAAATAATAATAGAAGATATTGTGAAGATTATTTTTCCGGCTTGAAGAGAGCCGACAGCTTTAAGGAGCTTCTTGACGATGAGGAATTTGATATTAACGAATATGTCGAAGCCTATCAAAAGGAGTTTTTCAGACTGGAAAACACAATCTATCTAATCAACACTGGCGATGAGAACTATAACTTTACTTTAGATGGAAAGCAAGTACCTAAAAATCATTGCCCTAATTGCAATAATGAATTTGATGAATTTAATTTTGACGATTATGAGCTATGTCCTAACTGCGGCGGGAAACATATGCTTTATAGAATAGCTGCAAATTATGATTAAATAATGGGTGATATAAATGGATTGTATTAAAAGCGGAATATTAGGACAAATTGTAGGAGATGCACTTGGACTTCCAGTCCAATTCATCTCAAGGGATGAACGGGACTTAGATCCTGTAACAGATATGAGAGGAGACGGCGCATTTGATATGCCAGCTGGAAGCTGGTCAGATGACTCAAGCCTTATCCTTGCAACAACTGATGGATTAACTGAAAGCTTAAATAAAGCAGATGATGGAGAAAACTTAAACTTAAATGAGATCATTGATTATGATTTGATCATGAATAACTTTTCCCTATGGCTTAATGAAGGGCAGTTCACTCCATATGGCTTTGCCTATGACATAGGCGGTGCCACCATGGATGGAATCGGAAGATATGATAGAGGTAGCGAAGCAATCCTATCTGGAGGAATCGGTGAAAGAGACAATGGAAACGGATCTTTAATGAGAATTCTTCCAATAGCTTTCTTCATTTATTATTTATCTAAAAAGTATTCATTTGATGAAGATGACAAGATGACTGCAGTTCACAATCTTTCTTCACTTACCCATAGGCATAAAAGAAGCCAGATAGCCTGTGGAATCTATGTAAGAATTGCTCTTGAATTTATTGAAAACCATGAAAATGATCTTGGATTAGGTTTAGAGGAACTAATAGCTAATGGAATAAACAAGTCAAAGGAATATTACTGCAATGATGCTTCTTTCAAAAAGGAATTGCATCACTTTGATAGAGTATTCTCATTGAATATTCAAAATCTTCCTCGTGATGAGATAAAAAGTGGCGGATATTGCATATCTTCCCTTGAAGCAAGCATTTGGTGTTTATTGAAAAATGAAAACTATAAAGACACTGTATTGGCAGCTGTCAATCTTGGATATGACACAGATACCACAGCATGCATTGTTGGAGGGCTTGCAGGGATTTACTACGGTTTTGATGATATTCCATCAGATTAGAGCTTGCAGAATTAGATTATATTTATGATATTATAAATGAATTTTCCAATACACTAAATACAGTAAACTAAAATATTAGGAGTGAAAAATATGGAATGCGGACCAGACAACAGAAAATTGGAAGAACTTATGAAAGACCCTCAAAAACAGGACGAATTTATAGAAGAACTTAAAGTATCCCAACTTTTCTTACCTGTGATATTCTCAGCGAACATGATTGAGGGACTGGAAAATGCAAAACCTGGAGACACCTTTAAAACTACAGAACCTACAGGGTATGATATAAACTTCCTTACAGACAATAATGGAAACAGAGCGATTCCTCTCTTTACCAGCATGGAAAAGATGGAAGAAGGAGGCCTTGAAAGTTCTGCAATGGTGATGTATGTGCCGGACCTTGCAAATATGTTTAAGAGATCTAAAAACAATTATAAATACGTTGCAATCAATCCAATCTGTGAAATTGGTGCAGATATGCCTATTGTTCCATTTATAAAATTGTTTGCCACACCTGATGAAGAGCCAATTGATGTTGATGTCAACAATCCTGAAAGTGTAGCTTATATGGTTTATAAGGCAGCATATGAAAATACTGGGCTTTTTGTTCATGACATAAATTTACCTGAAGCATTTGCTCAAAAGTATGAAATAGGTGCATTGATTAAAGAAAGGGGATTTGTGGACATGACCAATAAAATTGGTCAAATGACAACAAGCCACAGATATTCCATCATCTCAAATCATGTAGGAAATCTCTCCCAGTTTGAGCATGGAACCAACTGGGGATTGCATACTGCAGCTAGAGATTCAAAATTCAAGGTTCTGGATGTTTTTGAATTTAATGGAAAGACTCAAATTCTCCTATTGCATCTAATAGACAATCTTGAAGACTTCTTTATAGACAATGATACAATCGATGAAGAATATGTAGCCTTAGCAAGAAATATTTTTGTGGAATCCTTTGAAAAAGAAGTCATTGAAGAAGTGAATTCTGAAGAATGGCTTGAAAGATGCAGTTTCCCTATAGGTATGGACAATGAAGGAAACATATGGAATCTTGATGATTAAAAAAATAGAAAATTTTCACTATGTTTTGAGAGATATTTTTTTATCTCCAATAACATAGTTGAAAATAAATAAAAAAAAGCTTATTTTTGATATTTTGAATTTTTCAATACTCTTGGATCTTTACCCTCATCAACACATTTAGGGCAGTGCTGATTAGAGTCTAATTTTACCCAACCATGAGTAGTACATTTACCGTACCAATCTCCACCAGTAGATGTACCGCTATATGGATCTTTACCACTTATGAAAGTGTATGTTCCTGCTCCTCCAAGGTATTCATTATCATCTCTATATAATCCTCCATCTATAACGTAATAATCACCATAATTTGGATTTTTCTCACCATTCTGGCCACTACTGCTGGTATCCGCACCGATTTTGGGATTATCTATGGAACCTAACCTTGCAGATGAAGACTCTGAAACTTCATCACTATCATTTACTTTAGCAATGCTTGCTGAATCATTAGTTGTAGTGTCTACTGCAGCTGTGGAATCATCAGACCCATTGTTCATAAAAACAAAAACTCCTGCAACAATAGCTAAACAAATGATTGCAGTAATACAAATAATTATTAAATTTTTACTTCCATTTTATCACTTAATCCTTGAAGATTTTAATTAAATATACTCAGTTGATCCTTTAACAGTTCTGCTGTCTAAACCTTCTGCTTCACAGTAAGGACATCTATTGTCAGAACCTACAGCCACTCTACCATGAGTTGTACAATATCTTGTTTTAGTTGTACCGTCACCAGCACCATAATCCTGAGCTTCAACATTTTCTGTATTTGAAGTGTCTGCAGTTCTTTCAGTTAAATCTGCAAGCTTTTTGAATTTGCTGATTTCACTTCCAGTTAAAAGACCATCACCATTCTTATCCGCTTCATCAAATGTGTTCTGAATAACCGTACTTGAAGCTCCGCTTAAATAATTGGTAACTTCAGCATAAGTCATTGAATCTTCAGTATTTTTAGCAGTAGAAGAAGAATCTTCATTCACTGAATCACTAGATCCATTTGACATACTTTGAACAGTATTGACAGTTGCACCGTCTTCACTGTTACCACTATTCAAGAAAACAAAAGCTCCTGCTATAATTATAACACAAATTATTGCAGTAGCACATATAATTAAAGTATTCTTATTATCTTTTGGCTGGGAAACATTTTGAGAAGCCTGACTGACATTAGCATTTAAACTTGCACCACAATGCTTACAGAATTTAGCCCCCTCCTTATTTTCCATACCGCAACTTGGACATTTCATAAAATCACATCACAAAATTATTAAAAAATATTATTTCTTAGAAATTGCTTCAGCAATAGCTTCTGCATGTTCCTGCAATTTTTCCTTTTCAGCAAGTTCCAACTGTTGGAAAATGTCCCCATACAAAGTTTGTCCATCACGTATAAACCTAAATTTATACAAGGTTGATGCAGTTACAACATGTACAGTTCCATAACCTAGCAATTTACCTATTATTCCATTATTAAAAGCTACTGAATTAATCATATTTAAAGGACTTTGCATCTGAGTAGTTGAAATCAAGCCTACTTTTCCAAATATCCTTTTATTAGTCAAAATCAAATCATTATTTTTATAAGCAATGAACCTTATTACTACCCATACCAAAGATAAAAGGAATATTATAAAATACCTACAGGACAGCATCAATAAAAAAAGCAAAAAGCAAATTAATGCAACTATAGCAGGTGCTATAAAAATACCCGGATGGATTTGAGAACGCTTTATGATCTTTTCATCTTTCATCATGCTTATCTTATAAACATCAAATAAATTTTGAAGATTATCTAAAGATTCATTTACATTTTCTGAAAACTTATTTATAGTCTCTTTTGCATATGAAGATTTTGAATTTCCATCAATTTTAGTTCCGCATTCCATACAGAAAACAGAATCATCTTCTAATTTTTGACCACAATTTGGACAATATTTCACCATTTATTAAACCTCTTACTCAATTTTTTAATAAATGCTTTTTTCAAAAGCACATAATAAAAAATCTATAAGTTCTAATTTATATAAGTTATGAATTGAAAAAAATTGTCATGGAAATTTAAAAAAAATTTGAATTATATAAAATGATAATACTTTACCCATATACATCTATCCAGTGACAAACATATTTTTTTATATATTCCTATTAAATTATTAGATTTATGTCAAATATTTTTAATACTTTTCATCATAACATATCAAAATATTAATCATAATTTTAATTATTCAATATGTTTTGAATAGTTGCAAAAACAGCCTAACAAAACTATTTTTGAATCCATTTTCAATAAATTCTAAAAAACAATTTAACAAAATATTTTTATTAAAAAAACATAACTAATAAAATTAAAAATGGAAGTGGATGCAATGAATGAAATCATAGATAATTACAACGTTAACGAAGAAAGAGAAATAGACAACAGTGAACTTGAAGACATAATGCTAATACCACCTTCCGATATGACCATTGCAGATCAGGAAGAGTTCTTCAGACTACTCAAGGAAGCTATCCTTTACATTCCAGTTCAAATGGAAAAGGAAGAAGTCTTTGATATTGAAAACCAAAGGGTTGTAGATGTAATCAAGCCAATACCTCCACTTGGGTTCAATCTAATCTCACTTAACTTGAATGACGGTTCAAGGGC
>CAJOMK010000138.1 GCA_905235495.1 uncultured Methanobrevibacter sp. | reverse complement strand
GATAATTATGAAAATTTGTATTGTAGGACAAGGATACATTGGTTTACCAACTGCAGCATTATTTGCTAAGAATGGATGTGAGGTTCTTGGAGTTGATGTCAACAAGGAAATTGTAGAGAAATTAAATCAAGGAATAGCTCATATAGAAGAACCCGGAATATCTGATGCAATTAAAAATGCTGTGGAAAAAGGCCATTATCATGCTTGCGAAACTCCTGAAGAAGCAGCTACCTTTATTATTACAGTACCTACACCTTATGTGAAGGAAGATTTGAGTTGTGACTTAAGCTATGTCATTTCAGCATGCGAATCTATCTTGCCTGTTTTGAAGAAGGGAAATGTTGTAATCATTGAATCTACAATAGCTCCAATGTCTACTGATGAAATTATAAAGCCTATATTTGAAGAAGAAGGATATGTCATCGGAGAAGATCTCTTCCTTGCTCACTGTCCTGAAAGAGTTCTTCCTGGACAAATAATGGAAGAATTGGTAAACAACAATAGAATTGTTGGTGGAATCACTGAAGAATGTAGCCGCAAAGCTGCAGATGTTTACAGAACCTTTGTTAAAGGGGAAATAATTGAAACCGAAGCCAAGACAGCAGAATTATCCAAATGTATGGAAAACACCTTCAGAGATGTGAACATTGCACTTGCAAACGAACTTGCCAAAATAGGTGCAGAAATTGGAGTGAATGCACTTGATGTGATTGAAATGGCAAATAAGCATCCAAGAGTCAATATCCATAGCCCTGGCCCAGGTGTAGGTGGCCACTGCTTAGCAATCGATCCATATTTCATTTATGCAAAAGCACCTGATGTTGCAAAAATAATCAAATTGGCAAGGGATACAAACAACAGCATGCCTGGATTTGTAATCGAAAATACCGGCAAGATACTTGCAAATCTTGATAAGGATGCAGAAAAGATCAGCGTATTTGGAGTGGCATATAAGGGAAACACCGATGATGCAAGGGAAAGTCCTGCATTTGAAATAATCTATGGTCTAAAGGCAGCAGGATATGATGTTGCAATTCATGACCCACACTTCGATAATCCAGAATACCTTTCATTTGAGGATGCTATAAAGGATTCCTCATTGATATTGATTTTAGCTGATCATGACCAATTCAAGGAATTGGATTACGAAGCCATTAGGGAAAATATGAAAACCCCTATAATATTCGATACAAAAAACATTCTCAAATCAGCTGAAGAGGATATTACTTTAATCAACTTTGGAAACTTATACAAGTTTATCCATTAATTCTAAAATATTAAAAACTGTAATTAATAATTTTAAAAATAAAACCTTATAAAATCAATTATTAAAATCATACAAATAAAATAAAAACCTTCCCCTAAAACTAATTATTAAAATCATATTCAAATAAAATAAAAACCTTCCCCTAAAACTAATTATTAAAATCATATTCAAATAGGATATTCAAATCAATTATTGTTCAAGAGATGATATAATGACTCAAAATGAAAAATATTTAAACGAAAGATACATGAAATTTGAGGCAGAAGACTACTTGGAACAATTGAGAAAGGAAAACGAAGAATTGAATAGGCAAATAAAGAATGAAAGAAAATTGAATGATAAGTTAAATAAGCAAGTAAAAAAACTTAAAAAGGAAAATAAGCATTTCAAATCAAGCAAAGCATATAAGGTTTGGAAGAAATATGCTAAAATCAAAGATAAGCCTAAATGGGAAAACAAGGCTGAAGCCAAATCAGCTAAAGCCAAATTGAAAAATGAAGATAAGGCTCAAGACAAAACAAGAAATCCTAAAAACTTAAAGGACATTAAAGTTGCATTTATTTCTGATCAATTCACTTATGACTGTTTTAAATATGAATTTACTCCAATAAGCCTTCATCCAAAAACCTGGAAGGAAGAAATGAAGGAAAATCCAGATATTTTCCTTTGCGAATCCACATGGTTCGGACATAATTTCACAGGAAAAGGTCCTTGGAACAATAAAATCCTAAAGCTTTATAAAAAGGATGAAAACAGAAAAATTCTGCTTAATATTTTGGAGTATTGCAGAGAAAATAATATTCCTACTGTTTTTTGGAACAAGGAGGATCCTCCAAACTATAGAACCGAAAAGTATTCATTTGCTGAAACCGCAAAGGAATTTGACTATATATTTACAACAGCGAAGGAATGCATTGAATGGTACAAAAATGATTTCGACCATCCTCATGTTTATGCTCTGCCTTTCGCAGGACAGCCAAAGCTTTTCAACCCATTGAATCTAACTGGAGAAACCATTGATGCAATAATCTTTGCAGGAAGATATACTGAAAAGTATCCTGAAAGGGCCAGATTGATGGTTGAAGTGCTTGATAA
The DNA here is from genome assembly GCA_905235495.1 of uncultured Methanobrevibacter sp. GTDB lineage: Archaea > Methanobacteriota > Methanobacteria > Methanobacteriales > Methanobacteriaceae > Methanobrevibacter. The sequence continues at coordinate 4,456 of CAJOMK010000138.1, read as the reverse complement.
GATTGATGAGCAATGGAAAGACATGAAAATATATGACCGTTATTACTTTAAGAAAGGCCCTCATTTTCCTGAAAAATATGGGAAATACATCAATCCTGCAATTGATTATGAAGAGACACCTATCGTCTATAAACAGGCAAAATGGGGATTGAACATCAATACGGTTACCGAATCCAAAACCATGTTTGCAAGAAGGGTGTTTGAATATTCCCTATCAAATGTAAATATTCTTACCAATTATTCCAAAGGAGTTAGAGAGATTTTTGGAGATAATGTATTTGAATTCGACAATCTTGAAATCTTGCCTGATTTCAATGGTGATTATGAAGATAAAAGAATGAATAATCTTTACAATGTTTTAGAAAACCATACATATACTGAAAGATGGAAAGAGATATTGGATACAATAGAATTTGAATACAAAGAGGATGAAGAACAGATTTCAATAATATACAAAATAGAAGATTTAAGCAAATTGGATGAAGCGATTGAGAATTTCAATAAAATTGATTATTCCTTTAAAGATTTGCAGATTATCCTATCCTCAAAATGCTTAAATGATGATGAAGAATTAGATTCAATCAAAGAAAAATATGGTGAAATCGGAAGCATCTATATTGAAAATGATGACACTGAAAAAGAATTGAAAGATAATATTGACAGCAAATATTGGATTATAATCAATGGATCATTAGAATCTGACTTCATTAAAAAGGCAATTTTGCATTATAAATATCTAAACAAGCATTATGCCATTTGCAAAGGAGAAGATAAATTTACATTAGGCATGGAAAAGACTGTTGAAAATAAGGTAATTCCAAGAGAAAGATTTGATTATCTCGATGAAAATGATGATATTGAAGTTGATGTCTATTATATTTAATGCAATGACTAACAAAACTACTAATAAATCTAACTAACTATTAACTGACTAAGTAACTAACGAGTTAACAAAAACACAATAAAACATTTAAAGAAAACTAGACTATTTTAAGGTGATTGAATGACAATAGCTGAAAAAATCTTAGCTAGGGCTTCTGGAAAAGGAGAAGTGGAAGCTGGTGAAATTGTAATGGGATATTGATATAGCCATGATACATGATTTAACCGGACCTCTTGCTGTCGAATCCTTCAATAAAATTGGAACTGAAAAAGTGTGGGACCCATCAAAAATAGTTATTCCTTTTGACCATCAAGTTCCTGCAGATTCCTTAGATTCTACAAATAATCACATATTCATGCGAAAATTTGCAAAAGAAGAAAATATAGAGCATTTTTATGATGTTAATGAAGGGATTTGCCATCAGGTCTTGCCTGAAAAAGGGCATGTGTTGCCAGGGACCCTTATTGTAGGTGCAGATTCACATACATGCACATATGGTGCATTTGGAGCATTTGCAACAGGTATCGGGTCAACTGATATGGCAATGGTCCTGTCAACCGGTCAATTATGGTTTAAAGTTCCAGAAACAATACAGTTTAACATCAATGGGGATTTAAAGGAAAACACCTCTGCAAAAGATGTGATTTTACATATCATTGGAACTGTTGGAGCAGATGGTGCAACCTACAAATCATGCGAATTTATTGGAGATACAATTTCAAGCATGAGCATATCTGATAGAATGGTGCTGTCAAACATGGCTATTGAAATGGGAGGCAAAACCGGACTTATGGAACCTGATGAAAAGACATATGAATACCTTAAGGACCGTGTTTCTGGAGAAAATAAAAACAGACTAAAGGCATTTATAGAAAAATCCAATCTTAAGACTGATTTAGACTCCTCTGGCCTTGAGATAATCGATGTTGATGTTACTAAGCTTGAACCGCAAGTGGCTTGCCCAAACAATGTGGATAATGTAAAGCCTGCAAGTGAACTTAGCGATGTTGAAATCAATCAGGTTTTCTTAGGTTCCTGTACAAACGGAAGAATTGAAGACTTGAGGGATGCTGCAAAAATATTGAAAGGAAATAAAATAGCAAATGGCCTTAGGATGCTTGTCATACCAGCTTCAAAAGAAACTTATCTCAAAGCTTTGGATGAAGGATTGATTAAAATATTCGTTGAAGCTGGAGCACTTGTGTCACAACCTTGTTGTGGACCATGTCTTGGAGGTCATACCGGCCTTATAGGACCTGAAGAAGTCAGTCTTTCAACATCAAACAGAAACTTTAAGGGAAGACAGGGAAGCCCTGATGGGGAAGTTTATCTATCCTCTGCAAAAGTGGCTGCCGAATCAGCTATTGAAGGAAAAATTAGCATACCAGAATAGAAGGAATAATATGAAAGGAAAAGTTTTTAAATTTGGAAATGACATTGATACAGACATTATTCTTCCAGGTAGATACTTGATTTATACTGATGAAGAAGAATTATCCAAACATTGTATGGAAGGATTGGTTTCTGACTTTAAATCACAGGCAAAGCCAGGAGATTTCATAGTTGGAGGAACCAATTTCGGTTGTGGATCCAGTAGAGAGCACGCTCCAATAGCTATCAAGGGTTGTGGAATATCTGCTGTAATCGCTGAATCCTTTGCAAGAATATTCTATAGAAACGCTACAAATGTAGGTGTTCCCCTATTGGAAGCACCAGGAATAAGTGAAATCATTGAAGATGGTGAAGAGATAGAAGTGGATATGAAAAAAGGATTGATTATATCTGAAAGTGGAAAGGAGATTGAATTTAAGAAATTGCCTCCATTCATGTTGGAAATTCTTGAATCCGGTGGTTTAATCAGTTATTTAAGAAAACAAAATGAATAAAAAAAAAAAAAAATTAATTAGTTTTCTAATAATTTTCTAAAAATCACTGATAATAACTTAATTTTAATTAGTTTATAAAAGAGATTAATGGTGTAAAAATGTATAATATTGCAGTGATTCCTGGAGATGGAATTGGTAAGGAAGTAATGGATGCCTGTATAAATGTATTGAAAGCATTGAATATTGACTTTAATTTCACTTATGGTGAAGCAGGAGATGAATGTTTGGAAAAAAATGGTGCTGCTTTGCCTGATGAGACAGTCGAACTTGCAAAAAATGCTGATGCATGCCTATTTGGAGCTGCTGGAGAAACTGCAGCAGACGTTATTGTAAGGCTTAGACAGGAACTAAACCTATTTGCAAATTTAAGGTCTGTGAAATCCTATCCAAATACAAATGCCCTCTTTGACAATCTTGATTTTATGATAGTAAGAGAAAACACTGAAGGAATGTATATTGCAAAGGAAGAGGAATATACAGAAGAAGGGGCAATAGTTAGGAGAATCATCACTAAAAAGGCTAGCAAACGCATCATAAATTATGCTTTCCAATATGCTAAAAACAACAATAAGTCCAAAGTTACAGGAGTCCACAAGGCAAATGTCTTGAAAATCACTGACGGTCTTTTTAAAGAGACATTCTATGAAGTGGCTGAAGAGTACAAGAATGAAATAGAAGCAGAAGACTATTATGTTGATGCAACTGCAATGTATCTTATCACAAGGCCTGAAACCTTTGAGGTTATCGTAACTACAAACCTGTTTGGAGATATCTTGTCAGATGAGGGAGCAGGACTTGTAGGAGGTCTTGGAATGATTCCATCTGGAAATATAGGTGAAGATGGAGCATTATTTGAACCGGTTCATGGTTCTGCACCAGACATTGAAGGTCAAGGAATAGCAAATCCAATGGCAATGATATTATCCGCAACCATGATGTTGAACTACTTGGAAGAGTATGAAGCGGAAGAAAAATTAAACAATGCAATACTATCTGTCTTGAATGAAGGAAAGACATTGACTCCAGACCTTGGAGGAAATGCAACAACAACTGAAGTGGCACAAGCCATTATTGATGCTTTAAATTAAGACTAAGACTCATTTTATTTATCAATAAGGAGCTAAAATAACAAAAATATCTGTAATTCTTTCTGCATATAATGAAGAGAAGTTCATAAGAAAAACTATTGAAAGCGTTATAAATCAGACACTTGAAGATATTGAAATAATAATAATAGTTAATGATAGCTCTACTGATAATACCCTCAATATCATCAATAGCTATTGCAGAGAGTGATTCAAGAATCAAGGTCATCAATCAGGAAAATATTGGATTGGAATGACTGTGTATTTGGACCAGAAAAAAAAACAAAGGATTTCCTATTTGACCTATCTGTCAGCAGTTGTCAAAAAATTTATAGAAACAAGTTTCTAAAGTCAATTGATGCCTCTTTTCCAGAAGGAATATACTTTGAAGACATGCCATTTTTCTTCTATGTTTATTTAAAGGCCGAAAGAATCTCAATCATCAGAAGGCATTTCTATTATAGAAGAAAGCATAATGCTTCAATAACACATGTTGTAGATGTAAACTACCTTGATACAGTGGAAGCAGGCTGCGAACTCATGAGAAGATTCATTGAAAACGGTTTCTATGAAGACTATAAGTTCGATTTGTTGGCCTACAA
>CAJOMK010000137.1 GCA_905235495.1 uncultured Methanobrevibacter sp. | reverse complement strand
AGATTTAGGTACTAAAGCAAGAGGATCTGCATTCACCTTACCTGCAAACATGGTAGGTCCTGTATGTGATATGTGTTCCGCAGTAACTGCAATTACCTATGCTGGTCTTTTATCTTACAGGGATACTGTTACCCAAATTTTAGGTGCACCAGCAGGATTTGCACAAATGATGGCTAACGAAGCATTAACTAATGTAACAAAATTAATGGCAGATGAAGGTATTGACAAAATGGACGATGCTTTAAACCCTGGTGCATTATTAGGTACCGCTGACTCCATGAACTTTGGTCCATTATCTGAAATTGTACCTACTATCTTAGAATCTTTAGAAAAAAGATCTAAATAAGTAATTAGTCTTAAAAAAAGATTTAAAAAAGTTTGGTCTAAAAAAAGATTAAAATAAGTGTTATAACTTTATTAAGTTATAATAGTTGAAATTGCTCTTAGAGAATGATTTTAGCTACCAAAACTAAAGAAATTAAATTTAATAGACATTAATCTTTTTTGTGAATTTTGGGGTTAATGCTATTAATTTAATTCTTTAGCTGCATTAAATAATATGCTATAATTTATTCCAGGCATAATTCATAGATTGTGATAAATTATAATAACAAATTATCTAATGAATTAATATCTATTAACATTATTACTTATTTATTGTCATATTCTTAAAAGAATTTTAAAAATAGTGATGGTATTAATAAGATTCATAATAATTTATTAAAAAAATAAGATGATTCTATTATAATTTATTCATAAATTTTATTATTTTTATAATTTTGTTTGATATGATTAGATTAATATTTTATGATATTTTTCGAACTCAAAATTTATAAAAATCAATTTGTGAACTTAGGAATTTGTGAAATATTAATCTAATTATATTAATTAATTATTTTATAAACTAGTTAAGGTGTTAACTTGATAGAATCTATCTTAGAAAAAGCTAAAAATAGAGAAAAGTTAAGTAAAGATGAGTTAATTCAATTATTTGAAATAGATGATGAGGAAAATTTAAAGAGATTATGCAAGATTGCATGTGACATTCGTAACGAGTGTTCAGATGTGATCAAATTAACTTCAACCATTCATCTTACAAATAAATGTCAAGTTCAACCAAGATGTAAGTATTGCGGGTTTGCTGCAAAAACTTCCTCAATTGGATATTATAATGCATTCTATAAGTCAGATGAGGAAATACGTCAGGTAGCATTCTGCGTGGAGAAATCAGGCATTCCTAGAATAAGCTGTTCTGGGGGACATGGCTATAATGGCAAGCAGGCAGTCAATGCTGCAAGAATCGTAAAAGATGAAACTTCACTTGAAATCTTGGTTAATGTAGGCGCTGACTTAACTCAAGAGGCAGCGGATGAATTAAAGAAATACAATGCTGATACTATTTGCTGTAATTTAGAAACCATCAATGAGGATGTTTTTAATTTCGTAAAGCCTGGTGAAAAGTTATCAGACCGCATCAACATATGTCAAATGGTATCAGATGCAGGAATCGGATTGTCTTCCGGACTATTGATTGGTCTTGGAGAATCCTATGAGGACAGGGTTGACCACTTAAAGTTCTTGGGAACCTTTGATACCTTAGAGGAAATACCTATAATGGGCTTCAATCCTTATGTGGACACTCCAATGGAAAATCATCCTCCATGTTCAATTGAAGAGCAGTTAAAGACTATTGCAATTACAAGGATTATGTATCCGAGAATTAGGATCACTGTTCCAACACCGACCATCGGTCCTGAAAATGTTGAACTTCCATTGCTTGCAGGAGCCAACAACTTGGCAACTGTAATTCCGGAGGATTATCCTTTGGTTGTAAAAGGTGTCGGAAATCCTGAATATGGCAATTTGCATGAAGTGATTTCAGTAGTTGAAGATTTAGGTCTTGAAGTTCAGCTTCATGCTTAAAATCTTGATAAAATCCAATGATTTTTGATGCATTGGTTTCTATCAGCTTTTATTTATTTTTTTAGATTTTTAGTTTCATTAATTTCAATTTTATTTTGGTGAAAAAATGGCCTTTGAAGAAAGTATTAGGAAAGCTTCCACACAATCTTATGAGGGTACTCGTAAAGGGGATACCGTAGAGGAAATTAAGGAAATTCGAAATTATATCAGGAATGCAAAGATTGTTGTTCCAAACAAAAATGGAATTAAGGTGGAGGTCATCAATGAAGTTCTCAAAAAATTCAATATCCCTCCTGCTGAATATTTACATATCAATACCAATTATGCTGATTTTAGCAGAACTCCAGCTATCTCGAAGGCCATGATAGCCATAGACCAGTCTGATGCAGATTTGGTTATTGCTAGAGGTCGTTTGGGAATTCCTGGCTCTGGTTCCTTTTTGGTTTTTATGGACAATAAGTCCCGAATTCTCACTGCTACTTCTTCACCATCACATGTAATTCACAAGCAATCTTTAGAAGAGACAGTCTATAAGGAAACATTGGAAGCGTTAAGGAAAGTGGGCTTTGAATGTGATGATGATATTTGATTATTTGATTTCAGATGGTTTAAATGGATAATAATGATTACGATACAGGAATAAGTTCAGAGGTTTTTACAGTAAAATCAAACATTAGATTAATTGATATATTTAATTGGATTTTGGAAAAGAAAGCAAATGCTGTATTAGGCTTATTTCATAGGTTAAATGATGATGGAATTATAAATAAGGAAAGTTCCGTTGTAATTATCGGAACCTATTTCACTGGAATAGCCATTGCAAAATACTTGTCATTTAATGATTTTAATGATATTTCTATTGTGGATATCTATCCTCATTTGGAAGGATTGATAGATTCCAAATTAGGAAATCCCATAATTTGTGAAGGAATGAATGAAGAAACCTCATTTAAAAACTTTAAAAACATTAAATTCTCTTCAGATTTGGATTTGATTAATAATGCCGGTGCTGTCATTGACACCACCGGTTTGGGCGGAATAAATGAAAGCCAGTCCGAATCTATTTTTACAAAGGTGTTCCTAATTGAAGATCCTATAGCTGAAGAAAATGATGCTTTGCTTAGGGATAAGAACAACATATATGATAGGACAAATATGGTTAATTCCTATAACAAGTATGTTCTCAAAACCAAAGGATTGGATACAAAAACATCTGGGACCATGACTTTTGCAATAGATGTCTTAAGGCAATCTATGAATATGATATTGGCTAAGGACGGAGTTCTTTATTGTTCCTCTGAAATGACATTCTATGAGGAAATCATCTTCAAGGAAAAGGACTTGGAAAAATTCTTCAGATTGATTGAATCACCGGTCATTAAGGTTTCAACAATTCTGCCAGTTGACTGTGATAGCATAATCAATGAGTTTATTGACAAGATACATTCAGAAGTATTAGTTAGGTGGTAATATGTTAGCAAATGATATTTTTAATATTATAGATGAATTGGTGCCTCGAAAATATGCATTGAAAAATGACAATGTAGGGTATTACAGCAAGACTTATGAAAATTTGGATATTAAAAATATTAAGGTTTTGATGGATTTGTTGCCTGAAGATGATTTGAAATTCGATGATGGG
>CAJOMK010000136.1 GCA_905235495.1 uncultured Methanobrevibacter sp. | reverse complement strand
TACCATTGAAACAGGTCATGCCTCAGTGGTGAGAGAGAATAATGGTACTTGTACTGATTGTTTTGTCTGATGACATCAATGCAGTCTTGATTATTGCAGACAATATCGTATATCTCCTTTTCCAATTCTTCATCTTCATATAATCTTTGAAACATGTTTTGGCCCCTTTGATTGTATATTGCATATAACAATATATTATTTTTTGGGTAAAAATCAATTTTTTATAAATTTTTTTAAACATATTTGAATTAATTCGATTATTTCTTATTTTTTTAAAATCTTAATTTTTTTGAAATCGATTTCAATTTTCTCAGTGGTTTTGTAATTTTCCAGGAATTGGAATTCAATATTGTTTCAATTTTCTTGTTATTTTTCTCTATTTCCTTCTGCATCTTCTTTATTTCCTTGTTTTTCATCTTGATTTTTCGGCGCATCTTCTTTATTTCCTTGTTTTTCAAATCAATATCGTTTAAATCCTCGCCGGTTAAAGTTTCCAAAGAAATAATTTTCGGGTGTGTTATAGGAGGGCGGTTCAAAAAGTATCTTAAATAATTGCAATACCATTCCTCAAACAATCCAATATTTTCAATATCCAGATTGAAATGATTGAATATCTCTTCATAACTTGTGAATTCCCTTACTCTCTCATTGCTGTAGAAGTAATAACGGAATGTTTCGTAAAATATGTATTCCAAAGGTATTTGAAAATCAAAGGGCCATTCATAATCAATCATGGTAAATTCTCCATCGATTATGAACAGGTTTCCTAAATTCAAATCGACAAATGATCTTTCATGGCAATGGAATGTGATGTCTGATTTTACTTTAAAAACATTCAAGAATTCTTCAGATGAATACTCATTGGATTCAAATGAGTTATAAAACAATGCATCATAATAATCTTCAATCAATTTGAAGAATCTTTCCTTATCGTTATCAATAGCTGCATCAACAATCATGTTCTCGAATGAACCCTGTTTTAGAAAATCATAATAAATTGCGCCATCTTTCATTTCAGCATTTAAACATTTGATTCTGCCCATGCCATATTTGCTTGCATCATACATTTCTTTAATGTGGTTTTCTGCTTGCGGACAGACCGGTGATTTTGAAACAGTGCCATCAGACCAGATGGTTGTGGTTACTTGGAATTCCTTTTTCTTATTTAATGCCAGTTTAATAAAATCAATATCATCTGTCGGATATCTCATATCTGAAGACCGGATTTCAACTAAAAAAGAATTGGCAAAATACTGGCATAAATCATCCTGAGATAGTGTCATGTTCATGATCTCTTCCTCAAAAACCTGGATTCTATCATCAGGAAATTCGGTAACACCCATAAATGGGATTTTGTTTACAGTTTTGTCTGTATTGATCACCTGAGGGATTTCATGGTTGGGATATGGATAGAAAAATTTATACTTGGAAAATCCAGCGGCATTGATGATGTCTTCAAGTTCGGTTTTTGAAAATGTTTGGACAATATCTGTATCGTTAAATCCGTTGAGGCCATAGAAAAATTGATTTGCATGCTCCTCTTTGGCTCCTGCAAAGTATTTCAATCCCAATCGATTGCTTAAAGCCAATAATATGACTCCTCCCTCTTTTAAAAATTTTTTAAGATAATTCAAGTAGTCAACATAAGGGTTTTTAGATTTGAAAAAAGATTTTGCATACTCGAAGACATTGCACAGGATGATGTAATCGAATTTTTCATCCAATTGAATGTCATCAAAATCAGAAAGCATGACGATGGCATCTTCGGCTCTTTTTGAAATGATGTCGCATTTGGATTTGCTGTCTTCAACTGCAACTACGCGGTTTACTTTTTGTGTGAACAATGATGTGAGCTGGCCATAGCCTGAGCCTATTTCCAGCAGGCTGCCTTCTTTTTCAAAGGGGTACCATTCAAGCAGCCCGTGCCTTAATGGAGACAGGAAATAATGATATTTATACTGATTGTTTTGTCTAATAACCTCGATGGGATTATTTTCATTGGAGACAATATCATATATCTGCTTTTCCAGATTTTCATCTTCATACAATCTCTTCATATTTTATACCTTTTCTTTATCTAATTATTAATAGTATTTGTATAATATGTTAATTGTTGTATATAATGAATAGTCAATAAACTTATTTAATTAAAAAGATATATTTAAATATAATGTATAAAAAATCTTAAAATCATTCTGTTCATCTATGGAATGATTTTAAATATTATTTTTAATAATTTTGAGGTGTTTTCATGGTAGAAATTTCTGTAGTCATTCCTGCATATAACGCTATTGATTATATGGATGAAGCTCTTGATTCCATTATCAATCAAAGCTTTAAGGATTTAGAGATAATCTGTGTCGATGATGGGTCAACTGATAATACTTTAGAGAGACTGGAATACTATGCTTCAAAGGATAGCCGCATTCAAGTATACACACAGGAGAACCAGGGTCCAGGAGGCGCTACAAACACAGGTTTGTCTAAAGCCAAAGGGAAATACATTTATTTCATGGATTCAGATGATATTCTAGATTTAAACGCCTTGGAAATTCTTCATAACCTTATTGAAGAAAAAAATGTGGATTTTGTAATCTTCAAATCAATAAATTATGATGAGGATACTGGCGAATATATTGAAGACAGTTATTTCACAATGCCTGAATTACAGGAATGTGCAGGGGATTCCGTTTTTAATTGGAGAGACATAGGGGATACCATCTTTTCAATCAATGTCGCTCCATGGTCTAAATTGTATAATCATGATTTTATTAAAAGAACAGGAGCTAAATTTCTCCCGAACTTAATCTATCATGATAATCTTTTCTTTTGGGACATGTTATTCAATTCAGATAGAGTCTATTTTCATAATGAATTTCTTTATAAAATGAGAGTCCATTCATGTTCTGCTACTCACTCAAATAATGAGAAAAGCATTCAAACAATCAAAACAAATAACCTGGTTACTCAAAAATTCATAGATTACGGCTATTTTGAAGATTATAAAGTAATGTTATATAATAGGAAGATTTACATAATCATATTTCGTTATGGGCTGATTAATGAGGAATTCAAGGAATTATTTTTCATTGAAATGAAAAAGGATTTTGAAAAGATCATTCCTCATGAAAAATATGATGATTTTTATTCCAATCTGGAACCTGCACCAAAAAGATTTTTTGATAATGTCATAGAATCAGACAATCGTAGGGAATTTGATTTAAGAAATGAAATTTTTGATTTGAAAGATGATAATCGTAAGTTGAAGAATGAAGTAAAATCATTAAAAAGAAAGGTTAAGCGTTTAAATGCGGATAAGCGTAAGTTAAATAAAAAAGTTAAAAAATCAAATAAAAAAGTCAAAGATTTAAGCGAGCTTAATAAAAGCATATCGTCCTCTAGAAGCTGGAAATTAACAAAGCCCTGCAGGGCCTTCATGAATTTCTTTAGAAAATTATGATTATTTTATTTGGCTGGTATTGAGAGATTCGGGTTTTCATATTTAATTTTTAGAAAATCATGATTATTTTATTTGGCTGGTGATTGAGAGATTCGGGTTTTCATATTTAATTTTTAG
>CAJOMK010000135.1 GCA_905235495.1 uncultured Methanobrevibacter sp. | reverse complement strand
GCATCTTCAAATGCGATTACAGGTTTTCCGGCATTGAATGCTTCAAGAACCACTGATGGAAAAGGGTCTTCCCTTGAAGGCAATAGAAATAGGTCGCAGGCATCATAATAGCTCATCAGCTCATCATTATCGGAAATGAAACCTGTGGTAATCAGGTTGTCGTTGGAGTCCACCAATTCCTGATATTCCTCTACGAAATCCGTGTCAACATTGCCTGCCCAGATAAATGTGAACTTATCATTTTTCAGGACTTTGAAAACCTCCATAAACAAGTCATACCCTTTCCTCAACTCTCCACGCGCCACATTTAAGATGATATTGTGATCTTGAGGAATCTTGTGCTTCTCCCTGATTCTCTTTTTGGATTTCTCACTGTCAAAATTATTGTATGCATTGGACAGGCCTTGCGGCTTGATCAGCTTGTTTTCAACCTTATTAGTCCTTTCAAATTTTTCACAGACGTATGCTGATGGAAAAATGACTAAATCGGATTGTTGGGAAATTATTCTTGCCAAATCTTCAGCACTTAAAGCCTTAATCACACCTGGCAGCTCATGGACCAATGTTATAACATAATAATCATGCTTTTTTAGATAGGGTATGAAGTTTCCGGAAATGACCGTATTTACTATGGCACTGTCAAATCCATATATGCGAAGCTCTTTTACATAAGCCTCGATTTCAGATTCATTATCGATGATGAAAGTCGGCGCAAGTTTTTCATAGGCGCCAATCAGGGGCCCGTCGTTTTTTATGAATGCGACGACCTCAACATCCTGTCTTTTTAATTCAGTGATCATGTTTTTTACAAGGATTTCCCCACCTGTCATTTCTGCTTGATGACCTACAACTAAAATACGTTCCTTATCACTTTTCAATGAATAATATTTGGAAATTTTGTCTTTAACATTTGGCAATTTAACACCTCACCAGATCATTAAACATTTAAATCTCGCACATACTCCTCAGCGGGGATGCAGATTATCGCTGACCATCATCTCAAGAATAGCTTAAATGCTATTGATTATTGTTTGATTTAAAAATTGAGTGGTAGAACCTTGTCTGCCATTCAATGATTTCATTATCATCAAAGAAATATTCTTAACCGACTTCTATTCCTTCAATAATTTTTATAAAAAGTTATTAATTATTATATAAGTATTTTCCTTTAATGCTTAAATAATTCACTATTTCGAAACAAGTAGATTATCAACTAAAACAAGTAGGTTATCAACTAAAACAAGTAGGTTATCAACTAAAACAAGTAGATTATCAACTAAAAATATTTAATCAACAAATACAATAATAGTATATGCTCATAATTTATTGATTTAAAATCTTAATTAGAATCAGTTCCTACAATATTTTAAAAAAATAAAAAAAAATAGCTGATGACTGATTTTAAATATATCAACTATAAAAATTTATTGATTTTATTGAATCAATAATTAATAGAAAAAATTGATATTTTTCAAAAAACAATAACTTGCAATTTAAAGGGATTATATGGATTTGACAGATGAATTGATATCATATGTTTTCTTTGGAGTCCTGACCACAATAGTCAACTTCATAACTTATTTTTTATTCCAGGGAGTTTTCGGAATCAATTATCTCATATCCAATATTATCGCCTGGTTTGTCTCTGTATTATTCGCGTATATCACTAATAGGATTTGGGTGTTTGAAAGCAAAGATGACAATATAATCAAGGAAGCATTGCTTTTCTATGGAGGTCGAGTTTTTTCAGGTGCAATTGACACTGCACTTATGTATGTACTCATCAGTATTTTAATGACTAGCAATTTATTTGCAAAAATAGTGGTTCAAGTTGTGGTTACAATATTGAATTTTGTCTTCAGCAAGTTCCTTGTTTTCAAATAAATTTTAATAATGATGGAAAAACCTTGTTTTCCAATAAATGCCAATAAAAAAATGGAAATATTATTTTAAAAAATTTTTCTAAATCGATAAACAATATAAGCAATAATGAACAAAAAATAAAACATCAATTAAAAATTTGTGATAATAATGAAAACAGCCATACTAATTCCCTGCTACAATGAATCAATGACCATAAAAAAGGTCATAAAAGATTTCCAAAATGCATTGCCTGATGCGGAAATCTATGTCTACGACAATAATTCAAGCGACGGCACTGATGAAATAGCTAGAAAAGAAGGGGCCATTGTAAGGCATGAATACAAGCAGGGAAAAGGATATGTGGTCCGATCAATGTTTAGAGACATAGATGCCGACTGCTATATCCTAGTGGACGGCGATGACACATATCCTGCAGAGGCTGCAGTTGAAATGGAAAAACTGGTTCTGGATGGAAAAGCAGACATGGTGATTGGAGATCGGCTTTCATCAACCTATTTCACTGAAAACAAAAGATTATTCCATAATACCGGAAACAGATTCATGCGAAAAGCAATAAACACTATTTTTTCAAGCGACTTGCATGACATTCTAACTGGAATGAGAGCATTCAACTATGATTTTGTAAAATCCTATCCTGTCATTTCAAAGGGATTCGAACTGGAAACAGAAATGAGCATCTTCGCACTTGACCACGACTTTAAAATAGCTGAGATTCCAATTGACTATAGAAACAGAATGGAAGGAAGCGAGTCAAAATTAAACACCTATTCCGACGGCTACAAAGTTATAAAGCTCACATTCATATTATTCAGAGACACCAAGCCATTGGCGTTCTTTTCAATAATCACTGTAATACTCGTTATTATTGCATTGGCTTATTTCATACCTATTTTAATAAGCTATTTATATACTGGCTATGTATTAAAAGTTCCAACACTTATCGTTGCTGCTGCAACATTTTTAGTAGCTGTAATGATATTCTTAAGCGGACTTATCCTGCAAGTGCTTAAAAAACAGCACGATCAGGATTTCGAACATTATTTGACTCAAATGAGGTTAATGAAAAAATGAACCTTTTAACTTTAGAAGAATTTTCTAAAATAATAAGTTTAATGAGTTAATAAATATTTTTTTAACTTTAGAAGAATTTTAAAAAAAATATGAAACTGGCATCAGGTGATTGAAATTTTTAAAGTGAAATATGAGGATGTTTTCAAATTAAGTTTGATTACATTAGTACTGACTTTTTTTGCAGAGTTATACATCGTCATTGTTGAAAATACATATAAATTATCTGATGTTGGAAATTTTGATGGATTATCAAATGCTTTGACCTTTTTTTCAATGAAGCACTGCATATTGATTTTCTTATTATTTTTTATTTTTCTGTTTGTTTTAAATAATGCTGAATTAAGGAATAAAACAGGAAACTTCATTTACAACTACAGATATCCTTTGGCTTTAATCGGATTTTTCATGCTTGTATTGTTTGAAATCCACGGCTCTTCTTTTGGAATGTGGGATGAGATGCTTGGAGGCAAGGCCCATCAATCATTGCTGGGCACAGTCAGACCTATCCGCAGCGATGAATGGCTTATTCTCACTCCACTGTCCCTTTCCCAGTATTTCAGCAGCTTCGCTTACTTTTCACCGATTCCAAGAGCCAGTTTAACTGACATGTTTGCTGTCTATGGAACCCCTGTATGGAATATC
>CAJOMK010000134.1 GCA_905235495.1 uncultured Methanobrevibacter sp. | reverse complement strand
ATTCTGTTGAAGATTTTCCAAATATCATGACTTTAGGACATCCTACAATGATATGGACAAAGATCTTTAGAAAATCACTTATTTTAGAAAATAATATCAAATTCCCAAAAGGAGACCTTTATGAAGATGTTTACTTTTGTGCAAAATCTTACTTGAATGCTAAAGGAATCATCATCTTAAATAGCTTTTTAGGATATGGATATCAGCTTAGAACAAAAGGGGAAGACAAATCCACATGCCAAATATTCTCTAAATCCATGCTTCAAAAGCAACTGCGAGGATTTCTGAAAATAATGGATCTATTGAAAAATGAAACTAAATATGATACCTTAAAATCAGAATTAGTTATAGACATGACTAAAATCTATATGTATGCAGAAATTGAAAAGGATTGTCAAAACAAGTTCTTAAACATTATGAAACCTTATTATAAGAACTATAAAATAGGTACACGAGTAACTACTGCGAGCTTTGCTTTTAATTTAGCAATAAATATTTTTATAAAAATATTCTCATTAAACAATTCATTAGCTATTTTTATAAAAAATCTGTTTTTAAAAATTAAGAAAATAAGATAAAGATTATTCAATACTATCAGCTAATTTTAAAGTTTCTTCAATAACCTTCCACATATCAAAGTATTGGTACATTCCTAATCTTCCACCAAAGATGACCTTATCCTCATTATCAGCCAATTGCCTATACTTGGCAAAGAGTTCACTATTCCTTTCATCATTCATAGGATAATAAGCCTCTTCTCCTTTTTTCCAATCCTTTGGATACTCTTTTGTAATGACAGTCTTATCAGATTCTGCATTCTCAAAGTGCTTATGTTCAATTATTCTTGTAAAAGGAGTTTCCCTATCAGTATAATTGATTACAGCATTCCCCTGATAGTTTTCCATTTCTAAAGTTTCAAACTCAAAGTCAAGACCTCTATATTCAAGCTCTCCAAAGCAATAGTCATAATACTGATCTATCATACCAGTAAAAAGAACCTTATCAGCAATATCTAACCATTTTTCCTTATCATCAAAGAAATCAGTATTCAATCTTAGTTCAACACCTTCAAGCATCTTTTCGATTATTTTGGTGTATCCTCCAATTGGAATTCCTTGATACAAGTCGTTAAAATAATTATTATCAAAAGTGAACCTTACAGGTAATCTTTTAATAATGAAAGCAGGCAAATCAGTGCAATCTCTTCCCCATTGCTTTTCAGTATATCCCTTTACAAGCTTTTCATAAATGTCTCTTCCAACAAGGGAAATAGCTTGCTCTTCAAGGTTAGAAGGATTTTCAATATTAGCTTCTCTTTTTTGCTCTTCTATCTTTGCTTTAGCTTCCTCAGGAGTCTTCACACCCCACATCTGATAGAAAGTGTTCATATTGAAAGGAAGGTTGTATAATTCACCCTTGTAATTAGCTATAGGTGAATTTGTGTAACGGTTAAAGTCAGCAAATTGATTGATGTAATTCCAAATCTCTTTATTATCTGTGTGAAGTATATGAGCACCATACTTATGCACATTTATGCCATGTTCTTCTTCAGTATAGACATTTCCACCAATATGGTCTCTTTTCTCAATGACTAAACATTTCTTTCCTCTTTTAGTCATTTCATATGCAAATACTGAACCGAACAATCCTGATCCTACAATCAAATAATCATATTTCATGAATACACCAATCAATAAATCTTTTCAATTATTTTTAATATTTGTCATTATCTTATAAATAATTTAATAGAAACTTAAAAATATTAAATATCTTTATTAATACGAATAAAAAGATATAATCATATGATATTAATGAGCATAAGGCCCAAGCGTATAATGTATTTAGATGAAGTCCGCTCCCTTGCTATAATGCTTGTAGTCATCGGACACATTTCCAGATTATTTTCATATGATTACTACAGCTGGCTATTCTGCAGTGGAGTCTTCTCACTTACACGTATAGGTGTTCCACTCTTCTTTACAGTTAGTGGATCTCTTCTTTTAACAAGAAAATATGATGTAAAGAAATTTCTTGAAAAGCGTTTCAAGCGTGTATTATTACCATTTTTATTCTGGATTATAATATACATTATAGCGGGAATTCTCATATGGCATTACGAGCCTACAATAACTTATTTTATTGATACTACATTTGGTGTACAGGACTATTCAAGACCATTCTGGTTTATCTGGTCACTTATTGGAGTCTATCTTCTCATTCCAGTAGTAGGCAGCTTTATCCATGAAGAAGGAATGAAGGGAGCAGAATACTTGATTATAATTACATTCATTCTCTCCATATTGTACACAGTTGGATTCTTCGATTATCCTCAAATGAAATACAACTTCAGAGTAATCTTCAATTTCTTCCCTGTTCTCGGATACTTCATTATGGGATCCTACATTCACAACAAGCAGTTCAAGTACTCTGACAAGAAGATGTTTACAATCGGATGCATAGTGTTCCTTATTGGAATAGCTGGCCACTTTACAAAGATTTACTTAAAGGGACTTGGAGGATATGCACTTGCTCCTATTGACTTCTTTGACATATTTGTAATTCTTGAAACTATCGGTCTCTTTACAGCATTCAAGTATGCAAGCACAAAATGGACAAAAAAAGATGCAAGAATGATAAGAGAAACAAAATTAGGAGAAGTTATCGTATTGTTCTCTTCATACAGTTTTGGAATATACTTCTCACATTATATCTTATTACAATACTTGACAACCAAAGGCTTTTTAGCTCCGATAGTAAAAACCAATGCTTACTTTTGGTTACCTGTAAGTTCAATAATCGTAATTGGATTAAGCTGGCTATTAATATTTGTAATGAGCAAGATTCCACTTCTTAAAGTTGGAAGTGGAAGAAAATAGCTCATTCTTCTTTTTTAAAATTACGATAAAACCACCATATCAATATCAAATTAAAAAATTGATAAAAATTAGTAAAATTGACTTAATATTAAAAAATTAACTTATTTTATAAAAATAAAACCAAATTACGATTAGTTTGCCATATAAATGAAATATTAAACTTAAAATTGATAACAACAAGTTTAAATAATAGTTTTAATAGATTAGGATATAGAATATTATAATAATGAAAATATGACGATAAAGATCGCCCCGCTGACGCCGACCAGCCAGTTCAGCTCGTCTGATTTGACGATAAACGCCGCGATGCCCGCGACCGCATAAATGACCATGCCCGCGAAGGCGTTGTGCGTATCCTCGCTCGAGCCGAGCGCGCAGAATCGCAGCGCCAGCGGCAGCATCACCACCGGAACGATGCAGATGACCACGCGCGAGAGTATGTCGCGCCCCGCGAACCACGGAATGACGCCGAGGAACAGCACGATCGCCAGCGCGATCATCAGGATGATACATACAACCACGCGCAGCGGAAAGCGCATCCGCCGTCCCTCGTCCTCATGCGTATCCCGCCTCAGGTTTCTGTCCGGATCGGGATCGCCGTTGGAGCCGGAGCGCTCCATGAACTCTTCCTTTCGCCCCCCGCCCACATAGCTGGGCAGAAGCGAGATCAGGAAGGCCACGGGAACCGTCGCCGCCGAAACGATCAGCAGCGGAATGCCTTCCTCCACCATCGCGTAACCCACGACGAGCGGGATCGGCCCAAAGCACAGGAGGAAATAGAT
>CAJOMK010000133.1 GCA_905235495.1 uncultured Methanobrevibacter sp. | reverse complement strand
GCTGCTAAATATAAAACCAGAGGAAAACTATGAAAACTTTAAATGTCGTAGCAGCTATTATTAAAAAGGATAATAAAATTCTGGCCACAAAGAGAGGGTACGGCGAGTTCATTAACATGTGGGAGTTTCCTGGCGGAAAAATTGAAAAAAACGAATCCAAGCAAGAAGCTCTAATCAGGGAAATCAGAGAGGAACTTGACTGCACAATCAGACCTACAAAATTCGCTTTAGATTTGGAATATCAGTATCCTACTTTTTATCTGAAAATGAGCTGCTTTGAAGCCATAATAACAGAAGGTACTCCAAAGCTATTGGAGCACAATGACGCCAAGTGGCTTACAAAAGCCGAACTGGATGATGTAAACTGGATTCCTGCAGACATCAAGGCTGTAGATTATCTAAAAGAAAACATGGATGATTAAATGAACCCTGATGAAATACTTAACGGTGCCAAAAAGGCTTTAATTGATAAGGATTTCAATGCGGGAATAGATTTAAAGCCTACCCTGATTTTCAACAATGAAACCAACAATGTTTTATCGGCCATTGAAAGTCAGCTGAAGGATTGCGATGAGTTCAGATTCAGTACGGCATTCATTACTGAAGGCGGAATCAAACCTCTTCTGTTGATTTTTAAGGAATTGGAAGACAAAAACATTGAAGGAAAAGTCTTAACTACTGATTATCTATATTATACTGAACCTGATGCGATTGAAAAATTAAATTCATTTAGAAACATCACTGTAAAGATTTTTAAGGGAAGATTCCACACTAAAGGATATTTATTCAGCAAAAATGGAATTCATACGGGAATTGTTGGAAGCTCCAATCTTACAGACAAGGCTTTAAACGTTACAAAGGAATGGAATATAGGTTTCACTTCCACTTTTGACGGAGAACTTTTAAAGACATTATATGATGAATTCGATGAATTGTGGAACAGTGAAAACACGGTTTTTGCCGAAGATTATCTTCCTGAATACCGGGCATTGCACAGGCAGTTTACAATTCGAAAAGGCATTACTCAGGTAACTGAAGACTACAAAAATTCAAGCTCTAAAAAATTGACTCCAAATTCAATGCAGAAGGAATTTTTAAGGCGAATTGACAATTTGATGGTTGACAGGCATGAGTCAAAGGCACTTCTGGTTTCGGCGACAGGTACTGGAAAGACATATGCTTCCGCATTTGCTGTTAGGAAGTTCAACCCAAAAAGATTCCTGTTTCTTGTCCACAGACAGCAGATTGCCGAGCAATCTCTGAAGACCTATAAAAAAGTTTTTGACAATCCCAATATCAGTTTCGGCATATTGGGTGGTGGAAAACATGAAACTGACGCGGATTTTATCTTTTCAACATTCCAGTCAATGAATGCAAATGACAGATTCAGGTCCTTTGACAGGAATGAATTCGATTATATCGTCGTTGATGAGGTTCACAGGGCAGCAGCGGATACCTACTCTAAAATCATTGAATATTTTGATCCCGATTTTTTACTTGGAATGTCCGCCACTCCATGGAGAAGCGACAACCGGGAAATTTTCAGTCTGTTTGATGATAATATTGTTTATCAGGTCACCCTTAAGGATGCCTTGGAAGAGGACTTGTTATGTCCCTTCCACTATTACGGAATATCAGATTTGGAGTTTGATGGGGAACTGGTTGATGATAACTTTGACAAGTCGGAAAAACTTAAAAAATCTGATAAGGAACTGCTTGCAGAAGACTTGTCCAATTTCAACCGACTATCTGATAAGTTCGATGATGATGCATTCAAAAAATTCAATTTCCTAACTTCTGATGAGCGGGTAAAGCATATTCTCGAACAGTCTGAGTTTTATGGATATTCAGGTTCAAAAATCAAGGCATTGGTTTTTTGCAGTTCTGTAACTGAAGCCAAGGTGTTGTCGAAAAAATTCAATGAGAAAAATCATCCTTCAATGGCTTTGGATGCAAGCTGCAGTTATGATGAAAGGGAAAATGCCATTAAAAGATTGACGGATGATGATGCTGAAAACAAGTTGGAGTATCTCTTCACATATGATATCTTCAATGAAGGGGTTGATATTCCTCAGGTAAATCAGGTAATCCTTGCAAGACCGACAAAATCTCCAATCGTTTTTGTCCAGCAGTTGGGTAGGGGTTTAAGAAAAGCTGTCAACAAGGAATATGTCGTTATTCTGGATTTTATAGGCAACTACAAAAACAATTACATGATTCCAATTGCACTTTCAGGAATTAAAAATCATGATAAGGATACCCTCAGAACATACATCACCAAAGGAAATCAAATGATTCCTGGAGTTTCATCCATTAGCTTCGACAGTGTGTCAAGAAAACAGATATTCAAATCGATTGACGATTCCAAATTGTCCCAAAAGCAGGATTTGAAGGAAAGATACAATACGCTGAAACTTATATTGGGGAAAATCCCTTCATTATGCGATATTCAAAAAAGCGATGAGCTGGACGCCTCACTGATTTTCAGCCGTTCGGATATGGACTCCTACCATTCATTTTTAATTTATGCTGATAAGGAATACAAGCAAAGCCATGAAAACAGTCTGGATGAAAAGGAAATTGCCATACTGAAGTTCATTTCAAAAAGATTGGCCAAAGGAATCCGGCCCCATGAATTGTTAATTTTAAAGTACCTTTTTGTAAATGGCTTTTTTAAGGTTTCTGACATTGTAAGATTATTGGAGCAGGAATATGCTTTGACCAATCAGCTGGATTCCATCAAAAGTGCTTTAAGATATCTTAATTTTGAGTTCTTTAAAAAGATGGACGGTGATTATCAAAAGGATTTGTTTAATTTCATACCGGAAATTGCCGAGTGGGATTATGAAAATCTCTTTTTCAAATCAGATTCCTATATAATTGAAAATTTGGAGGATAATCTGGAATATGAATTTGAAATATCTGATGTGTTTAGAGATTTAATCAATAAAAATTCCCTTTTTAAAAATCATTTGGAAGATTTAATTGACTATTCCCTTTTTAGATACGAATCAAATTATTTATCTGAAAATAATTTAAAATTGTATGGGAAATATTCGACTGAAGATGTCATGATGGTTTTGAATTGGTCTTCAAGAGAATTGCCATTGAATTTGGGGGGATATGGTGAAAAAGACAACGCTTGTGCTATTTTTGTAACATATGAGAAAAATGATGATCGGTCTGAATCAACACAGTATCCTGATGAATTCATTGACAGAAAACATTTCAGATGGGTGTCAAGATCTGGAAGAAATTTTTCATCAAAAGATTTGCAGTCATTTATTCATTACAAAAGCAATGATGTCAGATTTTATCTTTTCATTCAAAAAAGTAAAAAGGATAATGATTTTTATTTCATTAGTCAGATAGATCCTGATAATCCAAAAGAAACTCAAATGGAGAATAATGGAAGAAAATTTGAAGTTGTTAAATTTGAATTCAAACTACATGATATTGTTGATGAAAATCTGTATGATTATTTCATAACACGTATCTATGAGGATTGATTTCAATCTGTTGTTGTTTTAATATTCTCAGAATCATCATTCATCCATTCATATTCATCGGGATATGCTTCAGATAGTTTTTGATTTGCATATTGATCCTTCATCAGTCTGATAATATGGGTTTGCTGCACAGTCATGACAGACTTTTCCCTGAGTATATTCGCTATGGGCTTCAGCATAGGTTAAAGCCTTTCCGCAAATGGCACAGTATCCGTATTGTCCACTTTCAGAAGATGTGGAAGTTGTCTGACTCTCTTCCACTGTTGCATTGGTTTCATTTTTGGCAGGCTGGCCTAATTTGAGACTGTCAACCATGTGTTTTAAAATATCCAGATTTTCACTTCCGATGACTATGTTGTCGTGGGTGGAATTGCTGCTTATATTGACGATGTAGTAATGGGTTCCGTTGATTGTATTTTCCTTAATATGATAGCTATTGTAGTTTTCAACGTCTGTTGCTCCGTTCATCAGTGCTTCACGTGCCAGTGCAAATGCTCCGGCGCCGACGATATTCAAATTTTCCTGGCTGTTGAATGTCATCATTACAGTGTGTTTTGATGGGCATTGATAAGTTTTAATTCCGTTTTCATCTGTTGTCCATGATGTGTCATCCGCTTTGGGAACATCAATTGTGGTTCCGTTGCTGATGTGGATTGTTTCATATTCGATTTGTGGGTTCATCAGTGCATAGCCGATACAAACTGCCAGAACGGCTATTACTGCAATTAAAGTTAGTATAATTATCTTGTTTTTTTCCATGTTATCACTATTTATTATCTTTTTAATACTAAATTTGATATTAACATTATATATCTGTTGTCATTATTGCTTTTACATTTTAAAATGGGTTAAAATCAAGAAGTGCACGTATATCATATTTATTAATTTAGCTTAATTTTCACAAATGTTAATGTAAATGCAATTTACACTTAATTTTCATGAAACTTTTAATTTTTCTTTCATTTTAATTCATCGTAAAAATAAAAATAAAGCATAATGCATTATATGGCCTGAATACAATAAAGTTAAATTCAACATGAAACATAGTATTATCCGAGGTGGTTAAATGGCAGATGCAGACAATATCAAATCAAGAATCGAAAACGCCCGCAGGTTGAAGGAATCTCTTGAGACAAAATTCGAAAAGGTCAGGGGTACTCCAAGGGAGGAGGAATTTGCCCTTCAGATAGAAAAAGTCGATGCTTTGATTGCACATCTTGAAGCGGAACTTGACAGTTAACGGTGACGGGCAGTTTTTCAAACAGTTTGTGGTGTAATCTCTAAAAAAGTTAGAAAAGAATGGAAAAACCATTCTTTATTTAACTTTGACGGTTGTTTTTATAGTGTCTTTACCGTAGGACACTTTTACGGAATATGTTTT
>CAJOMK010000132.1 GCA_905235495.1 uncultured Methanobrevibacter sp. | reverse complement strand
TGGCAGGAACTCCTAATTTATTTGTAGACTGCAGTTCAAGCTTATATGCATTGTCTCCTGAAACTGCAAAGGATTTGATTCATGCATACGGTGCAGACAGAGTTCTATGGGCAACTGATTTTCCAATGTGGGAATCGGAAAGTGAGATGGAAATGTTTAATAAGATTGATTTGACAGAAGAAGAAAGAAATTTAATTCTTTATGAAAATGCGGCTAAACTTTTAGGTTTAAAATAAAATTAATTATTTTATAAATTAAGCATTTAAAAAAATTATTATATTAATGGATTTAATTGTATTATTTTATTTTCTAATTTTTTCAGGGTGAATACATGTTTGATGTAGAATCTATTGAAGCCGAGTATTTTACTTTAGATGAGTTTAAATTTAAAAATGGGGAAGTCTTAAAGGATGCGAAGGTTGAATACATTAGCTTCGGAACCCCACAATATGATGATAATGGAGTCATTTCAAATGCTGTAATTTACTTCCATGGTTCCAGTGGAAGCTGTTACTCTGCAAGACGCATATCTGAGGATATGGGAAGCGGAGAAATATTTGATACAGACAAGTTCTTCTTTATTTCCTTAAGCGCTTTAGGATGTCCTGGGTCTATAAGCCCATCTACAACTGGTCTTATGAATAAGTTTCCGGAGTATGATGTGGAAGATATGGTAAATTTCCAAAAGCAGTTCATTGAAGAGAAATTTGGAATCACTCATGTAAAGGGACTTATAGGAAACTCGATGGGCGGTTTTGAAGTCTTGACTTGGGGATGCATTTATCCGGATTCAGTTGATTTCATCATTTCCCTTGTAAGCAGTTTTAAGGTAGGTGGACATAATTATGCCTTAAGCAAAATCATGAACAATATTTTGGTTTCAGATCCTGATTATAATGATGGAGCTTATGATTTGCCGCTTTCAGACTCATTAAAGAGAAGTTTAAAGCTTTCATCAGATGCAATGTACTGTTATGGATTATCTAGAGAAAAGTATAGAAACAATATGACAAATGAGGAAATAGCAGAAGCTATGGCTGAATTTGCAGAGGAAAGTTTAGAGGAAGACCCTAATGATTTGATTTATATGAATAACTCTTCTTTGGACTATGACTTGACTGATCAGTTGGAGAATATTACTGCTAAAGTCTTGATTATTGCTATTAATCAGGACCAATATTTCCCACCAAATATTGATGCAATTCCAATGAGCAAAATGATTAAGGACAACAAGTTGCTAATTTTTGACTCTTGCATGGGTCATGTCGGTTCAAATGAATTATTTAAGATAAAAGATGATTTGGAAGAGTTTATTAAAGAATTTAGAGATAATTAAAGATTATTATAGATTATTAGGTATTATTAGGTATTATTAGATATTATAATGGATAAAGGGATTAATATGTTTAATGTTAAAGTTGAAGATTATGGTGAAACTGAAGATCAAATGCACTATGTAACCTATAGGGTGTCTGATTTAAATGAAAAGGAATTGGATTTTTTATTGAATAATTTGGAAGGGGAAACCATTGTGGAAGATGGTGATTTGCTCTTAAACATATTCTATTCCAGAAAATTCTTCCCATTTGCTTCAGATGATGCTCATTTTAAGCTTGAAGACTTTATTAAAAGAGAAGAAATCGAAATGACCTATTTCATTGCAAGCTTCTTGGAAGATATGAAATAGATTTAAAAAGAGTTTTATTTTTATTTATTTTTAAAATATTTTTAAGTTTTTTAAAAAAGAAAGAGGATAAAAAGAAATTTTCTTTTTATCTTAATTATTTATTTTTACTATTTTTATTTGGATGCTTCTAGCATTCTTTCTACAGCATTGATTGATTTTTCAGCTATTTCCTCAGGGACAATAATTTTAGGTTCTTCATTGATTAAGCAGTCCCTTACTTTTTCCAATGTGTGGAGTTTCATGGTTTTACAAATAGCTCCTTCAAGCAATGGGTAGTAGGTTTTGTCTGGACGCTCTGATTTGAGTCTTGTAATCATGTCAACTTCAGTTCCAATGACAAATTCCTTATCCGGACTGTTCTTTACATGAGCCAGCATTCCACCAGTACTTAAGACATAATCTGCAAGTTCCTGAACCTCTTTGTTGGATTCTGGGTGGATTAAAATGTCTATGTTAGGATATTTTTTCCTTGCATCTTCAATATCTTCTTTGTGGAATAGTTTGTGAACATAACAGTGGCCGTCACCGGGAATATGAATGATCTTTTTGTCAGTGAATGGCTGTACGAATTCTCCAAGATTGGTATCAGGTCCAAAGAGAATTGTGTCTTGTTCTAAGCTTGCTACAACCTTTTTCACATTTCCTGAGGTACAAAGAATGTCTGATTCCGCTTTTGCTTCACCAAGGCTGTTTACATATAAGCAGACTGCTGCATCAGGATATTTTTCTTTTGCTTCTCTGACTTGTTCTCCAGTAAGCATATGTGCCATAGGACATTCTGCATCAATGTCTGGGATTAGAACTTTTTTATCCGGGTTTAGCATATATGCAGTTTCTGCCATAAAGTCTACTCCGCAGAAGACAATGATGTCCCTATCTTCCACTTCTGCAGCCTTATTACATAATTCCAATGAGTCTCCAAGGAAATCCGCTATTTCCTGAATTTCCTTAGGTTGATAATTATGTGCGAGGATGATTGCATTCTTTTCCTCTTTCAATTGAATAATTTCTTCCTGTAATTCATTTGTCATTGTTACTCCCCTTTTTACTATATTATAAGCATAATTTTGTAGTTATATTATTTTTTAGTTTCTTAACATAAAAAATTAACGATTGTTATTGTAATCCATTGGATTGTTTTTCCTATATTCATCTGCCAATCTGTTTATATTTTCCAAGATTATTATTTTTCCACAGTCTATGTATTTGTATTTTGTAATCCAATAGCTCACTTCAACTTTTGGACCCCATTCGCTGTAATCTTTTGATAAGAATGTGGCCTTATCGTTGATTATCCAATCATAGGAGTACATTATGTCGTCAAGGTCCTTTTTGAACTCGTCCAAATTCATTCCATGAGGCAATACTGCTATTACTCTTAATCTGTGGTCTTCACCTGGATGGAATAACTGATAGGTGGTTTTGGATAAGGCCGAGTTTGGAATGGTTATTTCATAATTGTCTTGATTGATTAGGGTTGTGTTTCTCAAACCCACTTTTTGGACTGTTCCCTTAACTCCATCAACTTATGACCTCTCCAATTCTAACTTTATTGTCTCCAATAACAAAAATTCCTGAAATAAAGTTTGAAACAATGTCTTGGGATGCAATACCTATTGCAATACCTGCAACTCCTAAACTGATTACAATGCTTTCCATACTGATTCCAAGTAGATTCAATATCCATGCGAAGGTTATAATGAAAACTACGCATTTGAGGATGTCCTTCAATAAGTAATGGGCAGTGACATCAAATTCAATTAGTTCTTCTATTTTGCTTAGAAAGAAATCACTTAATTTTATTATAATCATTCCACCAAATATGATAAGCAGAATGTAAATAATACTATTAATGGTAATATGATGCTCCACTAATCCTAACATATAAGAAACATAACTCATTTTTTCCACCTTTCATTGTTCTTTTTTAGTATTATTCATTTTATTTTTTATTATTATCCATTGTTTACAGTTAGAATATTTCTAAAATTAATTGTTGTTTTATTTTTTCCAATATTTATTTCTGCAAAGTCATTAGCTACAATAGTATTTTCAAATATCTCTTTTGCTTCTTCCTTGATGTTTAAGTCACTTGTATATCTTGTGCTTATGTGTGTCAGTACCAATAACTTCACATTCGCTTCTTTGGCTATTTCTGCAGCTTCCTTTGATGTGGAGTGGCAGTTTTCAATTGCCCTATCCTTATCAGCATCTTCGTAAGTTGCTTCATGAATTAAAACATCGCTGTCTTTAGCAAGTTCAATCAATTTGTCGCAAGGTCTTGTATCACCGGAATATGTGATTTTCTTACCTTCCCTTGGAGGGCCTAATACCTGTTCAGGCTTTATAATCTTTCCATCAACTTCAACTTCCTGGCCGTTGTGAAGCTTTCCAAATGCAGGGCCTACTGGAACTCCAAGTTCGATTGCTTTTTCCCTTAGGAAACGAGGCTTTTTCTTTTCGTAGATGGAATATGCAAGATTTTCAATATTATGTTCTGCAATGATTGATTTAATGATATACTCATCAGTTTCAACAACTATTCCTTCATCAATTTCATGAACATTGATATTGAAGTTTATTTGGAAATAACCATAGTTTGAAATTGTATAGATTATCTTTTCTAATCCTTTAGGTCCGTAAATGTCTAGATCTTCCTCTCTTCCCCTGAAACCCATGGATTGGATAAGGCCTGCCAAACCTAAAATATGATCTCCATGAAAATTGAATATCTTATCTATTTTCATAGGACTTATTTTAGCATAGGTCAATTGCCTTTGTGTTCCTTCTCCACAATCAAAGAGAATTGTATCTTTAAAGTATTTTAAAATAATTCCCGTATGATTTCTATATTTTGAAGGTACAGCAGATGATGTTCCTAAAAATGTTATTTCCATAAAATCACTTAATATCTTAAATAGGTAATAAATAAGTTTGTTTTACTGGTTTTCTAACTTATTTTCTAACTTTTTTTCAAATTTTTACATTTATAATAATATTCTGTTAATTAAAATATATAAAATATATTAATGCTATAAAACAAATATTATTTTATTTAGAAAGTATTGTTGCTGAAAACAAATTTTATTTTATTTAGAAAGAATGCTTTGGTGTAAAAATGGATGAAATTATAAAATATATACTTAGGGAAGATGAAGGGTTTGGAGACATCACTTCAAATGCCTTAATTCCAGAAAATAAAATATTTTATGCTAAATTGATTTCTAAAGATGATGGAATCCTTGCAGGAATTGAAATCGTAAAGGAAATGTTTGTAGATTATGGCATTGAAATCATTTCCTCTAAAAAGGATGGGGATGAAATTGTCAAGGGAGATATCCTTTTGGAACTTGAAGGGAATGCTCGCAAAATCCTCCTTTTAGAGCGCACTGCACTTAATTTGCTAATGAGAATGTCTGGTGTAGCTACTGTAACCAATAGGATTGTAAAAAAGGTGAAGGATGTAAATCCTAAAATAAGGGTTGCAGGTACTCGTAAGACTGCTCCTGCACTTCAAAAGTATGATAAGTTAGCTATTGCTATTGGTGGAGGAGACCCTCATAGGTCTGCTTTGGATGATATGATTTTGATTAAGGACAATCATATTGCAGTTGTAGGATCTGTTAAGGAATCCCTCAGGCTAGCTAAAGAAAACAATAGCTTTTCCAAAAAGATTGAGATTGAAGTTGAATCAACTGAAGATGCCATCATTGCATGTGAGAATGATGCAGATATTGTGATGTTTGATAATATGTCTCCGGAAGAAGCCCAAAGCACATTAGATGCATTGGAAGAGAAGGATTTAAGAAAAGATGTTTTGATTGAGATTTCAGGCGGAATCACTGAAGATAATATTTTGAATTATGCTCCATTGGATGTTGATATAATCTCATTAGGTTCCATAACCCATCAGGCCAGCAGCCTAAACTTTAGTTTGGATATGGATTAAAAACATTTGCGCCTTATACACAAATGAATAAGTTTATATGTATTATTGTTTAATTTAAATATAAACCTTATATGAGGTGAAATTATGGCAAATCTTGAAAAAAATATTGAAGAAAAACTCGCTGAAGTATTTAAAGCCGATTTAGAAAAAGAAGATTTTGAATTGAACTATCTCATAACCGATGATGTGATCACTTTCTTCTTTGGAATTGCAGAAGGTAAAGAACTTTCACTTGATGCCATTGAAAAGATTTCAAGCATAATCGATGGTAGATATGAAGGTTCCAATATCGTAAATCAAGAATACAGATATAAATTTAATTTAGATCCTTGCGCGGAATAGATTAAATTTAGGGCCTTCTATTGAATAGATTAAATTTTGATTATTCTTAAATTAAAATTTAATTTTAATTTTAATTTTTTCAATATTTATTTTTTATTTTTTACAATTTCATTTAAACTTTTCTTGCTAATTCATTACTATTGTTTCAAGTATGTTATACTATTTCTATTTTTTACAAATTTTTTAATTAATTTTACAATTCATAATTGCAATGTTTTTTATAAAAATCATAATTTTAAAAAAGGGGTTTTCCAATTTTTATTAGCCATCATAATTATCAATTTGCTATAAGAATTCATATAGTTTACAATAAAAACCTATGAAAAATTAATCATAAAATTAAAATAATACGATACCTTTATATATTTCTTTAAATAAATATATGATTACATCTAGATAAGCAAATGAATTTTTTAGATTTTAAATCATTTTTTATTGAAAAATAATTTGAATTTTTTATCTAAATTTATATTTCAATTGCTTTTCATGATTTATTTGAAATTTAGAAAAATTTTATTAATATTAGAATTCTTATTATTTTCATTTGTGATCAATTATTCAAAA
Organism: uncultured Methanobrevibacter sp.; assembly: GCA_905235495.1. GTDB lineage: Archaea > Methanobacteriota > Methanobacteria > Methanobacteriales > Methanobacteriaceae > Methanobrevibacter. The sequence goes on along the minus strand of CAJOMK010000132.1, from coordinate 1,567 downwards.
TAAATTTTTTATGAACTAATTATTGCATTAGCCAGTTGATAATTTAGTTGTAAACTATTAATAAAATTTATAAAATATTATGGAGTCGTTTTTTTATGGCTGAAGAAGAATTTAATGAAGAAGAAATCTTAGATGAAGAAGAGGTAGATGATTTACCTTTCGCTAAAGCAGAAGTTGTTCGTTTAATGAAACAAAACCTTGATAGTGACAAAATGATTAGGGAAAGAGTAAAAGTTGAAATGAACAAATTCTTAGGAGATATTCTTAAACAAGTTTGTCAACAACTTAACGAGTACCCATATACCACTATTGAGTATGAAATGCTTAAAGAGTCAACCTATCCATACACTAACATCAAAAGAATCAACCAAGAAAAAGAAAGAATCTTATTACACTTAAACGCTATCAAAGCAGATTGTGATGCATTAGCTATGGATGTACAAAAAACTCTCAAATTAAAAGATGTTGTAGATGAAGATGAATTCACCCCATTATCTATGACAAAACAAGAAGAACAAGAAGAAGATGAAGAAGTAGAAGAATAATTCTTCTCTTTACTTTCTTTATTTTTTTTTAATACTAATTTATAACAAAATTTAATGTTATTATTAACAAAATTTTTTGGAAATATTTTTTTTGTTCTTATTTTTATAGCTTTATTTAATTTAAAGGGATGATAATATGAGAAATATTATTATTGTAGAAGCAAATTCAACTGGTTTTAATTTTATACGCGATGTTGTTAATAGAAATTTCCATCCTATAGCATTGGATATGAAAACTGAGGATAATGAAGAGGCTAAGGATTATAAAGAGATGGTTTATGGGGCCTATGGAAAGATTGATGTGGATTATGAATTGATTTATGAAAAGGATACATATGAAGAAACTCTTGAGATGGTAAGAGAATATGATCCCTTATTGGTTATTCCAGGCTCTGAAATGGGTGTCAGACTTGCCACCAGATTAGCTAATGATTTAGGTCTCTTATGCAACCCTATAGAAAATCTTGATGCAATAACATTAAAGGATAAGATGCAGGAAAAGATTGCTGAGAAAGGACTTAGACATATTAAAGGTCGTGTAGTCACCTCTGTAGAGGAGGCAATCGAATATTATGATGAAGAAGGATTAGGTGAAGTTGTTGTAAAACCTGTTTACAGTGCAGGTTCTGTAGGTGTTAGGATTTGCTTGAATAAGGCGGAAATGATTGAATCACTAAATAATTTATTCGGTGGTAATGGGATATACGGCAATGTCCTTACTGAAATTGTTGTTCAGGAACGTATCAAAGGTGAAGAGTATTTTGTCAATACTGTTTCCTGCAATGGAGATCATCGTGTAACTACTATATGGAAGTATAGAAAGGTCAAAACTGAAGAAGGTGGAAATGTTTATGATTCCATGGATACAGTTAATGAGTTAGGTCTTGGTGAAGCAGAAATTGTTGAGTATGCATACGATGTTGCTGATGCATTAGGAATCAAATATGGTGCTGTTCATGGAGAATATATGGTTGACGATAAGGGACCTGTTTTGATTGAGGTCAATTGCCGTCCTTCAGGTG
>CAJOMK010000131.1 GCA_905235495.1 uncultured Methanobrevibacter sp. | reverse complement strand
CCAATCAATTGAATGATGATTACACTTTAGATGATTTGATAGATTATCTTGAAAATCAAATCGTACTTATTGAATAAAGAAACGAATAAACCAAAATCTAAACATAGAATGATATTATGAATCCAAATCTTGAAAATAAGCTTAAAGAAGAACTTGATGAACTTGAAAAGAATAATCTTCTAAGAACAGTAGATAATTTAAGGTTTATCTCTTCTACAAAAGCCATTGATAATGATGGAAATGAATTTCTTGTATTTGGAACCAACAACTACCTTGGATTAACACATCATCCTAAAGTAATAGAAGCATTTAAAGAGGCAAGCATATATGGAACCGGTTCAACTGGTTCAAGACTAACTACTGGAGCTTCTTTTGAGGCTAGAGAACTTGAAAACAATATTTCAGAGTTTAAAAACACTGAATCCACACTTATTTTTAATACAGGATATATGACTAATTTAGGAGTGATTTATGCACTCACACAAGAAAACGATGTCATATTCTCTGACCAATTGAATCATGCAAGCATTATAGATGGAACAAGAATCTCTAAAGCAAGCGTTAGAATATATAAGCATAAGGACACTTCAGATTTAGAGAATCTTATCAAAAAAGAGATTGAATCAAATAATGAATCAAATAATAAAACCAATAATAAATCCAATTTCTTTATAGTTTCAGATGGAGTCTTCAGCATGGATGGAGACATTGCTCCACTTCCAGAACTTGCAAAAATAGCTGATGAATACAACTGTTGCCTTATTATCGATGAAGCTCATGCAACTGGAGTAATCGGCAAAAATGGAAAGGGTACAGTTGAATACTATAAGGATAAGACGGGAATTGATTTAACTGACTCTATTGATTTACAAATAGGAACATTAAGCAAAGCACTTGCATCTGAAGGAGGATATGTAAGCGGAAAGCAATTCTACATAGATTATCTTATAAACAAATCCAGACCATTCATATTCTCAACAGCACTTTCACCATCTACAATAGCTAGTGCAAATGCTGCCTTAAACTTATTGAAAGAAAATAGTGAAGAATACTTATCCAATTTAAATGAAAACACAATACTTATGAGAAAGCTCCTTAATGATGCAGGATTGAATATGGTGGAAGGAGAAATACCAATCATACCAATCATCATAGGCCCTGCAGATTTGGCAAACAGATTCTCTAAGGAATTAGAAAAAGAAGGAATTTTAGTATCATCCATCAGACCACCATCAGTTCCTAAAGATAGGAGCAGATTAAGATTAACTGTTATGGCTACTCATACAAAAGAAGAAATAGAATGCACCGCTCGAAAAATAATTGAACTTTGGAATGTTCTAAAATAATAGAAAAATAATTAATAATGAGATTATTTATTTTTAATTCTTAAAAATACAGAAACTGTATTGTTAGAACTTAAGTTATAAATTATTAATTTATTAAAATTTTACATGTTAACTATTAACTTTATCAAGATTATATATTTTCTTAAAAATACTATAATCATAGTCCATCTTTGAATTTTATAAGATGTAATTAATTATTTGAATATTTAATGAATTTCATTATTTAATCTAAAAATGGAATCTTTTGTTTCTTCTCATTGATTAAAATAGATTAAATAGATTATTTTAATGAAATCTAAAAAACTTATTTTGTGGTTTGAATGGATAAAGAAATGAAAAATCGTATTCGAGAAATAACTGCCGCTATGAGAAAACATGGTTTTGGTGAACTGATGAAAAAACCCTTAAAGAAAAAATCATACCATCAAAAGAGGACGAGTACGATATATTATTAGACCCAGAGCTTCCGGTAAATTTAAGATTGCTGTTTCAGGAATTAGGCACTAGCTTTATCAAATTGGGTCAGCTATTAAGCACCAGATATGGTTGGAGAAAGGATTGCAACTGAATTTGAAAAACTACAGGACGATAATCTTCTATCACCTATGAAGAAGTCAAAAGAATAATTGAAAGGGAACTTAATGGAAATATTGATGATTTATTTTCAGAGTTTTCAAAAGAAAGTATTGCAACCGCATCAATTGCCCAAGTTCATGAAGCCAATTAATTTCCGGAGAGAGAGTAACTGTTAAAGTTCAAAAAGTATTGTATCCTCCAGCGACCTTTTTCACATTAACACTAGAGAGAGTAACTGTTAAAGTTCAAAAAGAGTGCATTACAGATTCACTTGAATATGATATAGCAATTATGAAACATCTCGTATCTCAAATTCATAATCATAACGATGAATTGAGGAAATACAATTTACCTGGAATGATTGATGAATTCGACTATAGTATCCATATAGAAATTGATTTTACATGAACTAATCAATATGAAACAGTTGGATGAAAATTTTTCCGAAGATGAAACCGTACATATTTCAATAGCTTATCTGATTATAGCACATCAAAAGTTCTTACTATGGAGTTTATTGATGGAACAAAAATGCATGATGTATATCAAAGCGAAAGTGAAGAATTTGACAAACCTCTTCTCACCAAGCGCATCATTGAGTCCTTTATGAAGCAAGTTCTAATCGATGGATTTTTCCATGCAGACCCGCATGCCGGAAACATAATCGTTTTAGATGACAATGTTATATGCTATATTGATTTGGGATTAATTGGAATTCTTGATGATGACTTTAGAAAAGATCTTTGTGACTTATTGATATTATTGCAGAAAAGGATGTCAAAGGTCTTATAAATCAGTTCATTTATATGGGTGTTCTTGAATATAATATGGATACCACTACCTTAAAAGTGCCCTTCGTGATTTATTCTTTAGATATTTTGCTAAAGACTCTAAAGGACTAAATGAAGCATTGATGAAACTTCTTGACCTTATGCAGGATTATGGTATTGTTCTTCCTAATGAATTCGTTTCAATGGCCAGCGGAATATCAATGATTGAATCTGTTGCCAGTTCATTAGACCCTAATATAGATGTCATGGCATGCATCGAACCAATAGTCCAAGAGGTAATGGAAGAAAGAATGAACATAAAAGAATCCCTTGGAAACAAAAAGGGCAGTTTGGTTTACTATAAAAACATGCTTAAGTCAATGCTGCCTACTCTAGCAAATACAATTCATAAAATAAACAATAACGATGAAAGTCAGGTTTGAGATTGAAAGAATCGATCGTATTGTAAGCAAAATTTCATTAGTTATAATTATTGCTGCACTTTGATGAGTTCTTCAATAGCCTTGACAATTACCAGAGGCCCAATGTTATTTGACATGTCTTTAATTGCAGTTTTAGGTTATATTGTGACATTTATTAGGTGCAATAGCTGTTTTGAATTATATTTATCAGAACTAATAATATTTAAATTTCCTTTTTTGCTATGATGAATGAGATTGAAAGAATTGATAAAAATAGTCTGCTATTTAATTAATAATAAATGTGCTGTTTAATTAATAATAAATGTGTTATTTTAATTAAAAATAGATGTCTTGTTTAATTAAAAATAGATTTGTATTTTAATTTTTTGATTCTTTCAATTCCCTTTTCATTGATTTAAAGAATTTAATAATTATTTGTCAAAAAAAGCAATATAATTCTTATTTTAAGGCTAAACCATAGAATTTGTAGTAATGGTCTGCCGAGAGTAACCCACATTCTGTTTTATACAGCATTCATCTTAGCGAACTACTTTGCTTCCCTTAGAGGTCATCAGCACCTTTGTTCTTGCATCCTGTAGATTGGCCGTTTCACCGATTCCTTTAATGTCCATCAGTCAAGCATCATTGTCATCCATCAAAGGCCGTGTCGTTTCTGCTCCAGAATCATACTTCTCAGCATAAGTCTTTCAACTTTACAGTCTATATTGATGTGCGGAGTTTCCCTAGTTATAAAAACCAGCAGCTGTCTTCGGCTTACCATTACAAATAAAACTTTATTCTTTATATTATATAAAATTAAAATTTTTGAATTTGAACATTTTAGTTAAGATTTCTCTTATGGATTAATTTGCACCTTTAGTTGCAATAATAACATCCTTGATATTATATGGGGGCAATTCAATTTCATAATCCATAGCTTCAATCAAAGCTTCAACACCTTTTCTTCCATTTACCATAGTTTGATATGTATTCTTTGGAATAAAGACCATTCCACCGGTCTTGACTCTGGAAAGGATATCAAAAAGGACATTTACCTTCTCAGACTCACTCTTATCAATCAAGTTTTTGTTAAGGTTAATGAGGACAAATTCAAACTTACCCTTGATCTCATCGATTTGTCCGTAATCGATTTGCAGAATTTTCGCATCATCTACAAATTGGTCACTGATTAAAAGACCTGTACCATATTCTTGAGATTGATCAACCAATGATTTGATTTCATTCAAATAGGTTTCATTGTCCTTCAATTCATAATTCATTGCATCTTCACTATAAATCAATGAGAATGCATTGCTTTCAATTTTTCTCAAATAGTTTAGATCCTTTTCCAATTCAGCCTTGTCTTCATTTACCATAAACACATATCCGCCACTGCTGTGCAAGTCTTCGGTTTTTGGGAAAAACAGACTGTCTTTCTCGATATCACTTAATGTACTGCCATAAAAAGACTTTAATTTACTTTTTATATTCATTATAGGAGCAGATTGTGCAATAACGTCCTTTGGAACAATGAAGAACTTTAAGGAACCATAAGCATACAAGTCATATTTTTTCTTTAATTCTTCGAAGAAACATTTTGGCCTTAAATAGGAATCCAAGATACTGTCTGTTTCATGCTGTCCTGAAATTCTATCCAGATATTCAGCAGGCATATTTGCACCGCATGGACGGCAATTGACTTCAATTAGGACAGGCCCCTCTTCATCAATCATATATTCACCATGAACCGGACCATATTGAATTCCCATTGCTTCTGCAACGGAATATGCGTATTCAACCATTTCAGCTTCACCAAGACTTAATTTATTTACTGTATCGCAGGAATCATAAATAATAGCTCCCTCGGATGTTTTAACCTTATTGTATTTCCAAACCAATGTAACTCTAGGGATTCCCTTATGAGAGACTGTATTTACAATATACTCAATTCCGTTTACTTTTTCCTGAATCAAAAGTTCATTGTTTTTCTCACCATAATGGTTTGCTTGATTAAAGAGAAATTCAAGAGCATCAATCATTTCATCCTTATCTGAACAGATTCTGACACTTGTAGAGCATGAACTGGAAATGGGTTTTATGACAACTTCATTTAAATTCTCACTTTCATAAAATTCCCTTGCATCCTCTAAAGAATTTACGACTTTTCCTCTAATGTAACGAAGTCCACATTCCTTTAATCGATTATGCATTTCATCCTTTAAGGTCATTGCACCTATGTTTTCAACTGGATTCCCCAAAAGACCTAAATCACTGGACAATCTGGTTGCAATTCCAACTCCCCTTTCACTTGCAGGAAGTACCAAAAGAGGATCGAGTTTTCTTACCTCTTCAAGTGTCTCTTCGTAGGTATCCTGTTCAAA
>CAJOMK010000130.1 GCA_905235495.1 uncultured Methanobrevibacter sp. | reverse complement strand
ACCCTCACCATAAGAATAAGACTTATTCTCATATGAAACCAGTTTATTATCAGGACCCCTAGATAAATTACCATTGAAAGCATCTAAAACATCATCATACCTAAGTTCTTTTTCAGTCTCATTATAGCTATCCATAATATGCAAATCAGATATGGTAGTATAATTGATCTCGGACAATTTTTCAGCATCAGTCATTCCATCCAACACTAATTTAAATGACTCGATAAAACGTTTTATGAAATCTCTAGAAAACATGTTGGAATATAAAACCCTAACCTCAAAACTGTGATTGCCTCTATTATAGATAAAAAAGTTCAAATCACCAGGAGAATCCTCCCTTAAAGACTGAACGGATAAGAAATCCTTATTGAATCCGCTGAATATATCATGTGCATATTGGAATGTGATGCTGGAATTCAAATCATAATCATTTGCCAAAATACGGAACGGATATAAATCAAATTTCATCACAGAATTAATTAAATTTGAAGAATAATTGAGAAATGAGTCCACATCCTGATTACTGCAGTCCATAAGCACAGGCAAAGTTTTGACAAACATTCCTATGGAATTTGACAAATCCATATATCCTCTACCGTTTTCAATAAGGCTGAACAATACCTTTGAACATCCTGTGAACCTTGATAAAGTATATCCGAAAACACTGCTAAAAAACTGGTTTGGAGTGATTGAATGGCTCTGTAAAAAGGAATTGAAATCTTCATCAACATCGAAAGTGTTAATATACTCCATTTCATCATCAGGATTTACTGAAGACAATAACTCACATACTTCATCATTATCAACTAACATATCATCAAAGAAATCCTTAGCATTGCTGAAATATTCCCTGCTTATGTTTTCTTCAAAGGAAATTTGCCTTAAAACACCGTCATCAACTGAATCTGGAGAATCATTTTTTAAAATTGACTCCAAACAGTTCAATAGCACATCTATTGAAGTACCATCAAAAATCAGGTGATGGCAATCGAAACATAAGACAGATTCGCTTTCAATGATTAAGAATCTGGATAAATATCTCTCTAACTCGAATGGTCTAACAAAGGAGTCAATGTCTTTGGGAGTTCCTTGTCTAATTTCTGGATGACTATCAAAAATAAAATACAAACCTTCCTTATTATTTATAACGCGAGCATTTAAAATCGGATGAATTTGGGTTAACTTATTTATCGCTTTTTCAATGTCATCTGCAGAATAATTCTCATTAAATTGGATTTTAAATGCATTATTATACCCTGTACCTACATCTTTAACATTTTCATCAAGATAAACATTTAATTGAGACTCAGATAAAGGACATAAGCTATCAAAATCATAACTGACTGTGAAATCTGAATAAATATCAGAATCAAACTTAATCTTATTGCTGATATTGACAGGAGAAGACAATTCCATTATTTCATTTGCATATAGATTCACATCCAATCTTTCCTTTAAAAGCATTTGCAGGTTCATTGCAGATAGGGAATTGCCTCCCAATGCCACAAAATCATCATCGATTAAAATGGAATTCCTATGCAATACCTCCCTAAATGAATCCACAACAATAGAAAGTGTTCTATCCTCAATATCAATATCAACACTTTCATTGAAGGAATTTTTCAAGGCAAACTTATCAATCTTACCATTTAAATTCAAAGGAATCTCATCCAGTTCAATGAAAAGTGAAGGAATCATGTAATAAGGCAATTCATCATTAAGGCCATCCCTAATTAGGCCCATATCCAATTCGCCATCAGCGGTATAATATGCAATTAAATTATCGTAATCAACATCTAAAACTATTTCCTTAATATTTGGGAAGCTTTTCATTATCTTAATCACTTCTTCAGATTCAATACGGAAACCTCTAACTGACAATTGGTTGTCTTCACGTCCAATGAATTCAATTTCTCCATTGAAATTATAATAACCAATATCTCCAGTTTTATACATCCTCTTATTATCATCACAATCGGAAAAAGGATTATCAATGAATTTAATATTAGTTAAATCATCATCCCCTACATAACCTGGACTAAGATAGTTACTTGAAATGCAAATTTCACCTGGAACACCTATAGGAACCTGCTTATTGTTCTTATCCAAAATATAGATCCATGTATTGCATACAGGCTTACCGAGGCTTATTTCATCATTATCTTCTGAATCAAAAATTTTTGCAATTACAGTAGGCGATTCAGTCAAGCCATAATTATTAACCAATTTAGTATGGCTGTTATTACTTTTGAATTCGTTTATTTTAGCACCTGTTAAAACCAGATAGTCAATGTCCAAATCTTCATTTTCAAAAATTGGAACACCTATGCTTGGAGGTAAAGCTACTTGGGCAATAGGTTTTTCCTTAAGGGCCCTAATCAATAACAAATTATCCTTTCGTTCATCATCATTGAAAATTCTGGCACAGGCTCCTAAATATAATGCGAAATACATTCTATAGGAAGCAACAAAACTAAAGCTTGCATAACATCCGATTATTTCCCCTTCAGAAATGTCAAATATGTTTTTATAAGCTGTGGCTATACCGCAAATCTGTCTATTGGCAACTTTAACACCTTTAGGGAGGCCTGTGGTTCCTGAAGTAAACATTATTGCGAATAGGTCATCTCCTTTGCCATTTATTTCAACTTCTACATCAGAATCGTATTTCAAATCTTCAATGCATATTATATTGGCATTGAAGCTATGCAATTTGGCAAGTTCCCTTGTTGTGATAATATGCTTGGATTCACCAATATCCAGCATATGTTCAATACGTTTCAATGGATAATCTGCATCAATTGGTATGAATGCTGCACCGATCTTATTCAATGCCAATACAAGTTCTGGGAAATGATAATTGTGGGGGAGCATTAATCCTACATGATCTCCCAAGTCAATGTTATGATTATTGCTTAAGTCATAGGCTATGGAATTGCTTGAAGATTCCAGTTCGCTGTAAGTGATTTGGTTGAATCTATCATCTATGGCTATGACATCTGGATATATGAGGGCATTTTCACGAAATGCTATAGCTAAAATTTTATCTAAATCCATATCCTCATGTTTTCCTTTGGAAAAGTCAGATATCAATTCTTTTTCTTTATCTGATAGGATATTCATATCCTTGCATGGCTTATTTGGATTGTCTAATGCATCGGAAATTAAAGCGCTAATGTTTTTTGCCATATGTTCCATATAAACATCTAAAAACAGGTTTTCATTATAGATAAGGTCTAATGAATTTTCATAAACATTCAATGTTAATGCATTGCCTTCGCCGTTCATTATGGATATGTTTTCCCCTTTTGTCAAATCATTAATGGAGTAAAAGGTCAAGTCCTCTTTTAAATAATAGCCGATATCAACTTTAGTATGCTCTAGGGAAATTTTATTTTCCTTTATCATATCATTTACATGGTCAATAAATGAATTTTCTCCAACATATCCTATTGCCAACAAAGCATTTTTATCGAATTCCACTGTCGAACCTAGCATAAATGTTTTTAAAAGGCAACCTTTTGTCCCATCTACTCTAGATAAATATAAAGATAGTATTGCACTTATAAAATCAAATTTGCTCAGACCATATTCGCTTAAGAAACCCTGAGATGATTCTGGGTTGAAAGGAATCTTTATGTTTTTATAGTTGTTTGATTCAAGATTATAAAATTTAATATAATCCCTAACATTTGTTTGAATTTGTTTCCAATATTCGCAATCCTTTTCAAAATCAG
>CAJOMK010000129.1 GCA_905235495.1 uncultured Methanobrevibacter sp. | reverse complement strand
GGTGAGAGTGCTTTGGTTAAGGTGTCTGCTGATAAGCGTTTCTCTGGCAATGTCTTGGTTCAGTTAAACAGTTCCAGCACTGCTTATGATGTCCATGTAACTAATGGTAAAGGCAGTCTTTCTATCGATGGATTGAATGTGGGGGAATATTCCTGCATTTCTTCATTTGATGGTAATGATTTATTTGATGCAGATGAAGTTTTAACTACCTTCTCTGTAAATGAGAATGGTGGTGGTTCTGATGATGGTTCTGATGATGGTTCTGATGACGGTTCTGATGACGGTTCTGATGACGGTTCTGATGACGGTTCTAGTGATGGGTCTGGTGATAATGAGGGCTCTGGTAATGGTGATCACTCTGAAGAGTCTGGATCATCTACTCCTAATGATTCTGTATCAAAGGATGGCAGTTCTGAAAATCAAAAGGTTGATTCAACTGGGAATGCTGAATCCTCCCCACAATCTATGGGTTCAAATATGGATGGTGGTTCTGAGTCTGGAGGTTTAAAGGCTTTTGGAATTTCAAAAATATTTAATACCATTTCAGACCACTTTTTGGAGTTTGTTTGCACTATCGTTGCATTTTTAGGCATTTTAGCTTTAGGTTACTGTTATAGAAGATATAAAGGCGAAGATAAGATTTAAACGTAAAGAGATTAACATTTAATTGTTTTTCCCAGATTCCTATATTTATAGGGATCTGATTGTTAATTTTTTTTTAAATTGAAATTCGAGGTGTATTTTTTGATTTCTTTTCCAGGTGTAGTTTTTATAAGTAATGCAATGGATATAATTTCTCAATGTTTGTCTGTTCCGGTTTTAATTATTTTGTTAATTTTAGTGGTAATTTCAGTATTTCTTTTAGGTCAAGTTATTGCAGAATATTTCGGAAATAGGAAATTTAGAACTGGGGATATTTATGATTTGATTTTCCAAATCACAAATGCAGATTCCATAGATCATTTAAAAAGTATTGTAAGCGATTCTCAAATACCAATTAAACAAAAGGAAATTTTAACTAAAATCTCAGATACTTCCTCTATGAATAAATGTACAAGGGAAGCTGTTGCTAAACGTTTAGTTGAGCTAGAAGAAGAGGAAATTGATAAAAAGTTAAATAATGCTGATATTATAACAAAGGTAGGTCCTACTTTAGGTTTAATGGGTACTTTAATTCCAATGGGTCCTGGGCTTGCCGCTTTAGGTGCTGGTGATGTTAATACTCTTGCAAGTTATTTAACTTTAGCATTCAATACTACAGTCGTAGGTATTGGTTCAGGAGCATTATGTTATGTTTTAGGTAAGATTCGTAAATTTTGGTATGATAAATATCTAGCAGATTTAGATGCGCTTACCGATGCAGTATTGGCTTATAGGGATGGATGAGTATATGGTTCGAAGAAGTAATTGTAGGCATCAAAAAGTTGATGAAGATCCTATGGCAGGTGCTGCTAACCTTGTTGATGCAATGTTGGTTATTGCTGTCGGTTTTCTTATTTTCATTGTAATAAGTTCTAATATGCCTGTAATTAATCCTGACCAATCTGTTCAACATCAGGTTCATCAAAAAATGAGTGAAGTTGAAAAAGGTCAAATGATAGAGCGAATTCCAGAATCTGAACAATCCTCATTTGGTGAAGGTTATGAGCAGTTAGGTAAGGTATATAGAGACCCGTCTACGGGAAAATTGGTTCTAGTTGAGGGTTGATTGGAAGATAATGCATATTTTTGCATGTCTTCATTTTTTTTATCTCATTATTTAATTCGTAATAAATAAAACAATTAATTTGTTTAAATTTTTTTAAAAAATAGTAAATAACTTGTTTTCATGTAACTTCATGAAATCACATGAATTAAAAAAATGTTTATTGAAAAAAAGGATTAATATGTTTATTTTCAAATTTAGACCTTAATAAATCCTTGAATATTTTTCAATACTTAACTCTAAATCTTTTAGAATTTCTGTATTGTCCCATGGTTCGACTTTGTCCAAGTTTTCTTGGTATTTGTCAAGATTGTCTAAAAAGCTTTCAATCTTCTTGACGTCCAAGTCATTATGATATTCTCCAAAACCTAACTTTTCAACATAGAAACCATTTAGGATTTGCTCAAAGTTCTTATGTGCGGGAGTGCTGTAAATAGGTTTCTTAAGATAGATTGCTTCTGAAATCATTGTAAATCCTCCATTTACAATAATTGCCTTTGCTGTTCTCATATCTTCAAAGATTTGGTCTTCATTGAATGCTCTATAAGTCAGATTCTCATCAACCTCATCCTTATTGAATCCATAAACAATGAATTTATGATCCATTTTTTTAAGTTCCTCCATAAGATTGATGCTTGATTCAGCTGTTTGATAAACTAAAACATGATCTCCTCTTTCACTTTTAAGTTCCATTATTTCTTTCCTGAGAACTGGTGGATAAAGGGCAGTCATATGAGGATGCTTCAAAGGAGGGTGGAAAAAGTTAGTTATGATATGCCTTTTAGGCCTTAGAATATATGATTTAGTTACTGCCTTTGCAGTTAGCATATCTGTCCTATGATTTGGAGGATAGTCATATTCACATTGTGTCAGCATATGAATATTGTCTAGGCTGATTAAAGGAATATTCATGAGTTTGCTGAGAATACTTGAATAATTTTCAAAGTCAGATATGATTATATTGGGCTTTATTCTTTTGTATTCCTTATATAAGACATTATATCCATCTTTTAAGTTAGTAAGATTTGCTTTCATTGCTTTAAAGAATGTCTTTTTGGTTCTGACCACATTATTCTCATAAACTGTGTTGAATCCTCCGATTTCAAATACATTGTCAAATTTACTTGCTAAGAATTCATATGCCCTTTCGCTTGAAAAGATATAAATGTCATATTTTTCAATCAAATGTTCTATTATTACACTGCTTCTAATAGCATGTCCCATTCCTTCTCCACAGACAGAATAGAAAATTCTTTTCCTTCCTGTTTCAGCAATCACATCAGCTAAACTTATCAATGGATGTTCTTCATCATCTCCGCTTCCCAAAAGCAATTGATTATTTTTGGAATTTTCCAAATGTTTAAGGCTTTCTGAATCGACACCTATCAATGCAGTTTCATTTTCATTTAGTTGAACTTCTATCAACTCATTTTCTTCAGGTTCCTTATCCTTGAATTTGTTTATCCTATCTTTTAGTTTCCTATTTCTGGATTCTTCAGCTATTTTTTCCATTTTCACACTATCAAGTGCTTCTATTGGGTTAGTATCATGACTAAATTCATAGCCTAACTCTTCCGCTGTAGTCCTTTTTCCTCTAAAGTCATTTACGGTACTTTTTCCATATTGCTTAAGCAATGTGTAGAGACCTTCTTCTTCAAGTCGTCTTGTAGAAACTCCTATTTTGGCATTTCTAAGAACCTTAAATTCGCTAATTTTAGCCAAACGCTCAATATAATCGGTATCTTCACCAAAACTTAAATTTTCATCAAATCCATTGCATTCATCATGCAACTTCTTTCTGGAGATGATTCCATAACATCCTGCACCATGAGGCTTGATGTTTTCAACAGCTATCATGAACCAGTTTGCCAAATCATGAAGGTATTTATCCCTTTTCTTTTCAGAGAGTGGTGTCATTTGTGTGATTGCAATACCTAAGCCATCCGCTTCAAATTCTTCAATAACATTGGAGAGGTAATTTTCAGTAAGTTCCAAATCTGAGTCTAAAAACAGCAATATTTCTCCTTTTGCAACTTTTG
>CAJOMK010000128.1 GCA_905235495.1 uncultured Methanobrevibacter sp. | reverse complement strand
GAAAAAAGTGACTGGAAATAGGAAAAAATGATAGAAAAGTTGTGGAGAAGAGCATAAAAGTAAATGAAAAGGGAGTGATTGATATGTAAAATAAAAAAATTGATGATGTATGAAAAAAATAGAAATAATTTATTAAAAAAATCTGAAATATTTAGAATAATATTAGAAAATTATAGAATTATTAATTATATCGTGTACAATTAATTATATTCTATTAGTAATTTTATATTATAATAATCTTATTTTCTTAAATATTCCATGGATTTGACAAGTCCTACAGTACCTGTCATCATAACATCTCCACTAGGAGCTGCATGATAATAATCAAGATTTGTACCTTCTATCAAGGATCTTTTAGGACCTGCAACAATTACCTTTTCTATCTTTGAAATAGGATTCAACGCAAATGCACCATGTCCACCTTCAACATGAACATCTTCGTGCTTAATTGTGCCGTCAGCAAGGGATATAACAAGTTCTTCGAGCCTTTCTGGAGTCAAATCTCTTGTGTGGTGTTCGAATACCCCTTGTATTTTGCCATCTTCTATGGAGGCTACAGTAGTATGTCCATTGCCTATATCCATAACTACAAAACTATTAAGCTTAACGACCTCTTTATCGTAGAATACTCCAGCAATTGATGCAAATTTAGTATCCATGATCACCGGTTTGAATTCAGGATTCTCTTTAGCTAATGATTTGATTACAGACTGCATTCTGGTAAAGTATTCAGGCACCTCTTCAGCTTCCATAGCAAATATTTCTGGTGGAAGAGGTTTTGGCAATTTCTCTTTGATCTTTTCAAATCTGAAGTCCCTATCACCCATATCTTCACTATACCCATGATCTTGAACCGCTACAATAAGCTCATCAACATTCAATTCCAAGTCAAATGATGAAAATATGTCAATTAAATGATTTAAATCTACATCACTTAGGGATATTTTAGTATAATTTGAATATTTTAAATCGTTTTCAAAAGAATTTTCTTCAACAACTTCAAATCCATATGACTTGACTTGGTCTATATTGTCACGAATTGTTCTTGCTGCCAAATCTTCAAAAACAACCTTATATCCTTTTTCCATATGTTCAAGACATCTATCCTTAATCTTTCCTCCACCCATGATTACTCCATCAAAGTAAATGTCATTTTCACATTCGCTTATCATTTGACCAATGGTTAAATGAGGGGAAGGAATGACCAATTTCATTGAATTTTCAATCTCCTTTTCACTGTCATACAGTAAGATATCTTCTGTACCAGTTCCTACATCAATAGCTAAAATTTTCATAGTTTTCTATTTGTTTTGAAAATATTTAAATTTTTTATATATTAAAAAAGTGCCAAGCCTAAAATAATGAATAATTATTGATACTTTAATGTACAAAATATATAATGTACAAAATCTATACTACAAAGTTTTATATAGTACATTAAACATACTATTAGTACAAAATAAATATATTATGTTTATTTAATTACAAAAAATGATATGAAACTCAAAATTGTGTTTTTTCATTTTTTTCAATTTAGATTCAATAGCTAATTTTTTTTCTATATTTACCTAAATATTTACTTAATTTTAGATATTTAATCTATATTTTACCTAATATTTACTCTAATTTTTTAGATATTTTTTGGATATTTTTTATAAAAAATTTTAGTTATAACTTATAATTTTTAAGAAAATTTACTATAATTTTTAGTTATAAGTGATAAGTTATAACTTATAAGTTATACAATTAAAAGAAATAACTTAAAACTAAAAACTTATAAATGATAAATTATAAAGTAAAAGTAATAAGATATAACTTAAAACTTATATAGTATAACTTATAAATTATAAAGTATAAGATATAAGTAATAAATTATTAGAATTAACTTATAAAATTTAACTTATACTATCACTTTATTTTAGAAAAATACTAAGGAGAATTAATATAATGGGAGAAACAATCGCAGTAATGAATCAAAAAGGTGGATGTGGAAAAACAACAACTGTAGTAAATTTAGCAACATCCCTTGCTGCTATGGGTAAGGCAGTGCTTGTAGTGGATATGGATCCACAGGCAAATGCAACAACAAGCTTCGGAATCAACAAGACTGAAATCAAGAAAACTGTATACACCGCATTGGTAAATGAATGCAGTGTTCAGAAAGCAATAATTCCTACAAAAATTGAAAACCTATTCATATTGCCAAGCAATATTGAATTAAGTGGAATTGAAGTAGAATTAAGCAAGGAAGCAAATTATCATATCGTGCTTAAGAACCTGCTTGAACCTATAAAAGGCATCTTCGATTATATCATAATTGACTTGCCTCCATCACTTGGAGTAATCACAATAAATTCATTGATAGCTGCAGACAGCGTATTGATACCTATTCAAGCTGAGTATTTTGCACTTGAAGGATTGGCAGATTTGATGAACACCATCAAACTTGTTGAAACCAGATTAAGAAGCCCAACTCCTATAAAAGGAATACTTTTAACATTATATGATGCAAGAACCAGATTAGGAAGAGAGGTATATTCCGAATTGAAGAAATACTTCAAGGACTCTGAGCACATATTCAAGACTGTGATTCCAAGAAATGTGCGTTTGGCAGAGGCTCCAAGTTACGGAAAGCCTTGTATAATATATGATCCTGAAAGTAAGGGGTCAATAGCTTATTTGAAATTGGCAAAGGAAATCCTAGAAATGGATAAAAAATAATATGATTATGTGAAATATGATTGCTTCATGATTAATAATGATACTTCATAATTACTTTATGATTACTTTAAAATTACTTATAAAAATTAAATAAACAAAGTTGGTATTATGGCTAAAAAAGAAAAAAGATTAGGTTTAGGAAAAGGATTGGATTCCTTAATTCCTAAAATTGAAGAGAAAGAAGTGGAAGAAGGCATCAGCTTAGAGGACATATTAAAAAATTCTAAAGAGAAGTCAGAAGATGAAACCAAAGATAATACTATAGAAGAAACAGTTGATGGAATAGTTGATGAGACCGTTGATGAAACTGATGATGATGCATCTGATGAAATAATATTCGATGAAGAGCCTGATGAAGATGACTACCTTGAAGACACATCCATATATACTACAGTATTCCATAATGATGACATAAAAATTGCAGCTGGAAATGATGAAGAAATAGCTATCGATTTAGGTGTAGAAAATATTGATTCTGTAATCAATTTAAATGAAGATGATAAAGAAACTACCAAAATTATTGAAGATTCCATTAATTTAAAAGAAGATACTAGTTTCTTATCTGAAAAAGAAGAAAAACTGATAGATGAAGTAATCGAAACTGTTGAAAATAATCCAAGAATCACCTTATGGTCAGCAAGATCAGCTGCAGTTTTAAGATATTTGAGAAAAATCGAACCTGAATTCAGCATAAGCAATGAAGCATCAAATCTCATTGATGCAGCAATAGCTGAAAAGTATCCTGAAATATGGACTTTATTCAATCATTTATAATTATCCACTTAACATCAATAAATCAAAGGAATTGGTAGAATGAGAGTCTATTTATATAGATTCTTATCTACCAATATCTAAAAGAAAAAATCACTATAGCCAAATACCAGATTTATGAACCAGATTCATGACAGATCCATATGCCAAATTCATGATGCCTTATTTATTAGGATAAAATTAAAATTATAAAAAATTATATTTCAAAAACAAACACTAAATGGGGATTAAGATGAAATTAGGATTTTCTTTACTTTCTCTTTTTATGAAAGATGTAGATGAAATGCTTTCAATAGCTGAAGATAATGGATTCGATAGTGTTGAACTCTTGGCTGAAGGCCCATATAGGCCAGATGAAATGCTTGGAAAAAAGGAAATCACCGAAGCATTACACTCTTATGACTTGGACATTTACATGCATGCAGTGAATGTTGATATAAACCTTGCAAGCCTCAATACAGGAATCCGTAAGGAATCCGTAAAGCAGACAAAGGATTGCCTTGACCTTGCAGATGAGATAGGTGCAATAGGCATCACCGCACACCCTGGAAAAATAGGAAGACCTGAAAAGCACCTTAGGGATATGGCACTTGAATTCCTGACTGAATCCACTCATGAGCTTGTTGCATATGCAGAGGATAAGGAAGCAAAAATATCTATAGAAAACATGCCTAAACGTTTCTCATATCTTGGAAACCGTGCATATGAACTTGAAAACCTCACCAACGAAACAGGCTGTTCAATCACAATAGATTTAGGCCATGTAAACACTTGCGAAGACCAGGAAAGTTTCTTTAAAATCCCTAACATTCTTTACAATCACATAAACGACAATGATGGGAAAAAGGACAAGTACCAAACAATCGATGACGGAACCCTTGAGTTGAATCTCTTGAAACATGTGAAACACGGAATAATTGAATTGAATAATTTTGATAATGTGATGAAAAGCAAAAAGATTATTGAAGATTTTTTAAGGGAAACCCAATAATAATTTAACCACATTAAAGAATTTAAGAAAAAAAGAGCACTATTTCAAGTGTAAATGTAGATATAAAAATAAAAAAAGTTAAAAAGTTAAAAAAATAAAAAGAATTTAGAAGTCTATTAATGACTTCTTTATTATTAAAAATCGATTTGAAGAACTTCTGAAATCTCTTCTATTACAAAATCAGCATGTCCCTTTAACTTGTCTGGGAAATCCCCGTCCCTCTGTTCTATAGTAAGGACAGCACTATCAGCTTGCTCAAATGCAAGTATATCATTAGGCCCATCACCAACCATCATAACCTTATATCCTTCATCCTGAAGATTTCCAACAATTTCCGCTTTTCTATGAGTGCTTGCAGTTGCAAATGCATGATCTTCAGGAACTCCTGTAATGTTAGCAAGCCTTTTGATTGTTCCAGACCTGTCTCCAGAGGCTATGAAAACATCTATCTCATTTTCCTGAAGCTTTGCTATTGTATCCTTAACGCCACTGAACAACTGTCCTGCAGATGTGATTGTATATGCTATTCTCTCTTCAGCAATGTCTATAATTACAGCTGAACCATTGCACAATTCCATGTTCGGAACCCTTTCCTTCAATAATGGGAATGTATCTGTAATTTCTTTTATTGTTGCTGTATCCTTTTCTAAAATAGCTGTAATCTCCTCTTTTGAAACATCTGTTGTATAATAGCTGATGTCAAAGTCAATCTTGTTTTCCAATACAAAATCGCTGACTAAGGTATTTGGATCTATATCCTTTAAGCGATTGGTGTTGAACTGAAGGATAACCAAGGCTGCATTCAAGCAGGTGTCTATCAAATCCAAGGAATTTACATTGGTTATGAATTCACCTGTACCTACATCCTTAATGACTCTAAACCTTTCAAGCAATGTTCCAGAGTTATCAAATACAATAGCTTTTTTAGTCATTTTTATCCCCCAAATTAAATAAGTTTTTATTAAATAAAATTTAAAAGTATTAATATATAAAGATTTTCCAATATTTTAAATGAGGAAGAGGAAATCATGATAATCGATAGTCCTTTAAAAATCAAGAACATCACACTTTCCAATCGTATAGTATTGCCTCCTATGGCAAGAGAGCTTAGTGAAGATGGAAATGTTAGAGAGGAATTGATTGACTATTACCAAAAGAGAGCAGATGGAACTGGACTTATAATAGTGGAGCATTCATATGTCTCTCCTGAAGGAATTGCAAGCAAAAAGCAGTTGTCTATGGCAGATGACAGCGTGATTGATGGGTTTAAGAAACTTACTGATGCCATACATTCTCAAGGCAGCTTTGCAATTGCACAGATAAGCCATGCAGGATTTGAATCAATAAGTGAAGAGAAGCTTAATTTAAATGAAATGACTCATAAGGATATAGATGAAGTGAAGAATGCATTTATTGAAGCTGCTGTGCGAACCCAAAAGGCAGGTTTTGATGGTGTTGAGATTCACTCTGCACATGGATACTTCCTAAACCAATTCTATTCACCTTACACAAACAAAAGAACTGATGAATATGGTGGAGACCTTGAGGATAGAATCAGATTGCATAATGAAATAATCCGAGAAGTCCATAACCGTGTAGGTGAAGACTATATAATAGCCATTCGCTTAGGTGCCTATGACTATTTGGAAGGTGGATCAAAGCTTGAAGACATTCCAATAGCTGTCAATTCATTTATAGAAAATGGAGTTGACCTGATAGATATCAGCGGTGGATTATGCAGATATAGAAGTCCAGTGAGCAAGGAGCCAGGATACTTTAAGGAGCTTAGCAAAATAGCTAAA
>CAJOMK010000127.1 GCA_905235495.1 uncultured Methanobrevibacter sp. | reverse complement strand
TCGATTTAATTATATAAAAAAAGGATATAAAGAGAGGGATCATGCTCCCCATTCAATATCCCATTTATCCTGATCACAAGAGTCTGCTAATTTGCTTACACAGAATATGTATTCACCAGTTGTAATATTTTTCGCATAAGTTGTGTAATAATGTATCCTCTTTAATTGCTAAGTTTTCTCCAACCAATGTGTTCCAATTATTTCCAAGATATTGGTAACTGGTTTTATAAATCCCACAATATTGATATTCTCCACTAGTGCATGCACTTTCTAGATAATCTATTACTCTAGAATCATTATTGTTTACAATTATGAAATCAGTGTACTTATTACTATAAATCTCAATTCCATCATTACTACTCTTTAATTCAACATTATTAGGTACATTAAGGACTGTGCCTTGTTCAGTACAGATATAATCTCCGTCACTAAATGAAACATCACCACTGTCCATTAAGACATATGCTCCAATTATTAAGTCTACTATAATATTATTGCTATTTTCATTATTGTTTTTTCTGTTCATAAATTAAATCTACCTCTTATTATAAATTTTTTTGTTTTGAAGTAATCATCTTCTATATATATATGTTAATGTTCATCATATATAAACATCAGATACCTATTTATATAAAAATTTAACTAATAATTTAAAATCAAAAATAAAAAATCCTAAAAAAATAGACAAAAGAATTAATAATTTAAAATCAAAAATAAAAAAAAAAGCAATCTCTAAAAATGATTAAAAAAAATAAAAAGTTGAAACTTCAATAATGAAGCTTCAATAGAATTTGCAAAAATGTTTTAAATTAATTATGCAATATATTTTTTCAAGTCTTCTGCTTTATCAGTTTTTTCCCATGGAAGACCTTCAACACCAAAGTGACCGTATTTAGCGGTTTGCTTATATTTGATGGATCTTAAATCTAAGGTTTCAATGATTCCATCAGGAGTTAACTTAAAGTTTTCACGAACAATATCTTCCATGCTTTTAGTGGTTTCTACACCAGTTCCGAAAGTGTCAACCATTACGGAAGTTGGCTCAGCAACACCGATTGCATAGGAGACTTGAATTTCACATTTTTCAGCAATGCCACTTGCTACAATATTCTTAGCAATGTATCTTGCCATATAACATGCACTTCTATCTACTTTAGTACCATCCTTACCGGAAAATGCTCCACCACCGTGTCTTGCATATCCTCCGTAGGTGTCTACAATAATCTTACGACCTGTTAATCCTGCATCACCATGAGGACCACCTATTTCAAATACGCCAGTAGGGTTGATGTGCTCTATGGTATTTTCAGTCATCAATTCATGTGGAATAACTGCCTTGAAGAGCTTTTCACGAATATCCTCTTTAAGTTGCTCTTGATTTTGTGACATAGTCTCATCATGTTGGGTGGAAAGAACAATTGCATCCAAGGAAATTGGATTACCTTCCTTATCATAGTTTACAGAGACTTGTGCCTTACCATCAGGTCTTAAATATGGGATTTCACCAGATTCTCTTAATTGTGTTAATTTATTTGTAAGCTTGCGTGCTAAATTAATAGGGAAAGGCATCAATGATTCGGTTTCATTGGTTGCAAAACCAAACATCATACCTTGGTCTCCAGCTCCAGTTTCTTCACCTTCACGGTCAACTCCTTGATTAATATCTGGAGATTGAGCATGAAGTAAACTAACTACTTCACAATTATGACCATCAAATTTTAATTCTGGATTGTCATATCCAATTTCAATAATAGTATCTCTAATGATTTTTTCAATATCTGATCTAGTGATGTTTGCAGTTGATGTGACTTCACCAAACACTAGACAAAAATCAGTTGTAACACTAGTTTCACATGCAACGTGAGCATAAGGGTCCTGTTCCATATATGCATCTAAAATTGCATCTGATATAATGTCCGCAACTTTATCCGGATGCCCTTGGGTTACTGATTCGGATGTGAATGTTTTATATACTTCACTCATAATTTCACCATAATAAATAATTTATAAATATAATTGTCTAAATAAAAAATTTTTGAAAAATCTTAAAAACATTGAATTTTTAGAAATTTCATCTTTTTATATTTTTTAAATCTTATAAATTAATTTAGACTTATTATATAATAAAGTTTACTGTAAAAATCAATAAAAATCAATAAAAATTAACATTTAGTAAATAATTATCTATAAAAAAGAAATAAAAATTAAATAAAAAAGAAAAAAAGATTAAATAAAAATATTCTCTAAAAAATCAAGAATAAAACAATTAATCTTCATTGACAAAATCATCCAAGGATTTTCCTGTAAAATGAAAAACATCCCAATCCTTTTCTTCTGCACCAATGGACTTATAGAATTCCTTGCTTGGCTCATTCCATTCAAGGCAAGTCCATTCAAACCTACCATAACCTCTTTCCTTCACAATCTTGGCAAGTTCCCTTAACAATGCCTTACCATAACCTTTTCCACGATATTCCGGATCAATGAAAAGGTCTTCAAGATGCATATTGACATTGGCAATGTAGGTTGAAAAGCTTAAGAAGAAAAATGCAAATCCTATTTCCTTTCCATCTTCAAGAGCAAAAATGACTTCAGCTTGATTCTTATCGAAAATCCAATATTTCAAAGCTTCTTCAGTAGCTATTACTTCATCTAAACGATGTTCGTAATCAGCTAATTTCTTAATAAATTCCAAAATCAAAGGAACATCCTTTTCTTCTGCATTTCTAAATGTTAATTCAACCATTAATTAATCTCCTTATTCCACAATAAAATTTAATTTGAATAATTAATTTATCTTAAAACTTATTTTAACAAGTCATTCAAAGCATTTTCAAACTTATCAGTGATTGCTTCCCAATCATTGGACTTGACATACTCTCTTCCCTTTTTGGAAATCTCTTCATATTTGCCTTCATCAAGAATCTTCTGAGCAGTCTCTAAAACTTCCTCTGCTTTTTGAACATATTCAATTCCATTTATATATCCGAACTCTTTGGAAATTCCAGGAAGCTCAGTAGCTATAACAACCTTTTCCATAGCCAAATACTCATAAAGCTTGATTGGAACTATATCCTGCATAATCTCCTCATCGATATAAGCTGGAAGAAGACAGAAATCAGCAGCTGCCAAGAATTCAGGAATCAAATCATAAGGTTGCTTTCCAGTAAGTATCAGTTGGTCACTAATATTGTATTCCTCCTTAATCTGAACCATCTTATCATAGGCATCCCCATCACCTACAATTAGAATCTTCATATTTGGATACTTTTCCTTGTTCTTTCCAAGCTCAATAGCAAGTTCCTTCATACCGGCAAATTCATAGATCCAACCCATAAAAAAGAGAACAGTGTCATTTTTATCTATGTTATATGTATTCCTTATGTTGGAATCATCTAGTTGAGGGTCAAAGTCATTTAAATCAATTCCTGCATCAATTAAAATGGTTTCATTTGGATTTGCACCTAAATCTATTGCCAGTTCTTTAAGTTTTTGATTGATAGTGATGACAAGGTCAGACCGTTCGATTGCCTTCATGTTGATTTTCTTTCCAAATGATTGAAATGCCTTTTCTGGAATCAGTGCATATAGCACATCAATCAGGTAGTATACAAATGGAATTTTATGCTCTTCAGCAAGCTTTGAACCTGAATATGCATTAAGCAAACCTAAACCCATTATTATATCTGGTTTAAACTCTTCAATTTGTCTTTTAATTTCCTTTTTGTGAGTGAAATATAATGATGCATAGTTTAAGGCTGGTTTTTTAATAAATGAAGGTCTGATAACTTGAATGTCTGCTTCAGGTTTAACTTTGAATACATTGTCATGGACTTCCCTCTTGAACATAAATCCATCAGAATCCTCTTTCGGCCAGTCAATTGGATAATCGATTACCTTTACTTCATGTCCACGCAGTACCATCCGATCCATCAAATGGTGCTGTTGATGTGGATTTCTCTTTAACCAGTCTGATTCTTGAACTACCAATATTTTCATATGCTCACCAAATTCCATCCACATTTTAACATTTGTCAGTTTTTATTTAAATAGATAAAGAATATTTTTTAAAAAAAAAACTATTTTACAATGAGAACTGGAATAAAGTTTTTATCAAAACAAGATGAATATTATAAATTAATCTTAATATTAATTAACCATTAAAACATAATTAAAAATATAAACATCACAATTATAAGGAGAAAAAAGTATGAAAATTTGCCTTTATGGTGCTGGAAGCAGTCAAATAAAATCAAAATATTTTGACGAATCATATAAATTAGGAGAGGAAATAAC
>CAJOMK010000126.1 GCA_905235495.1 uncultured Methanobrevibacter sp. | reverse complement strand
TTAAAGGTTTTTTCATTTTGAATTTAAAATGGTTTTTTATGTGATAAACAATCGTTTTGATTATTTGAAATCTTTTAATGAGAATTATCACTATTAACTGTTTTACAAAGGACCTTACTATAAATAATCAATAAACTTATCGGAGAGGATATTTATGGCAAGACCAGAATGGATCGCATACAGTAACGAAGAAATCGAAGAATTTATTGTAAAATTCAAAAGAGAAGGTAAAACTGCAAGTCAAATCGGAGTAATTTTAAGAGACCAATATGGTATTCCTAGTGTCAAAGAAGGCACTGGTGAAAAAATCACCCAAATCTTAAAAAGAAACGGTCAAGCTGAAGAATACCCAGAAGATTTAATGAATTTAATTAGAAGAGCAGTAAATATCAGAGATCACTTAGAAGAAAACCCTAAAGACCTTCATGGTAAAAGAGGATTAACTATCATTGAATCTAGAATCCGTAGATTAGGTAGATACTATGCAGCAAATGGCCAATTACCAGAAGGATGGAGATACGATCCAACAAAAGCAGCACTTCTCGTTAAATAGGGATAGTGAAAAGCACAATTCTCTATTAAGTAAAGGTTGTGAAGCTTCAGATATGCTAAAAAAGCATATCGAAAATGAAAACATTATTAGATTAATTTCTCATAATGATGCTGATGGAATCTCATCAGCAGGTATTATAGCCAATGCTATAAAGGAAGAAGGGGGACAGTTCCATATAACAATTGTTCCTCGTCTCAAAGCAGATGTCATTAGAGATGTTGCTAAGGAAAAATATGAATTGTATGTTTTTTCAGATATGGGCAGTGCATGTATCAAGCAACTCAATTCTCTAAAGGCAGATGTCATCGTTGCAGATCATCACCAACCAAGTGCTCATCAGGCAAATGACAATATTGTTCATATAAACCCTCACCTATTTGGTATTGACGGAAGTCGTGACCTAAGTGGTGCAGGTTCCAGCTATATTTCAGTTAGGGGCATGGACAAAAAACATTTAGCTTATATGGCTCTTATTGGTGCTTTTGGTGATATGCAGTGTCAGAACAGATTTACTGGTGTAAATCAATTAATATTGAAAGATGGTCAAGAAGCAGGCAATTTGGAAATCCATGAAGATTTAAAGATAGTCTCCAAAGTTCAGGAACCTCTTTTCAAATCAATTGCTTATACCTTGAATCCACCTCTTCCAGGTTTGACTGGTAGTTTGGAGAATTCGCAGGAACTCCTTGAAAAGATGGGAGTTTCATACGGTATTCAGTTCATTGAATTGGAAGATGAGGAAAAGGATGTTGTTAAGGATGAACTTGTAAAGGTAAATCCTCAAATCTTTGGTGATGTTTACAGTGTTCCACGTGAAAATCCAGTTTTACGTGATTTGGAAGAGTATTCTGCAATCTTGGACGCTTGTGGTAAAAACAAGGAATATGGATTGGCACTTAGCATAGTTCTTGGTGATAGAGGTGAATCCTTGGATAAGGCTCTTAAACTTCAAAAAGCTTATAGAAATGATCTCACTAAAGGATTTGATTGGATCAGCCGTGAAGGCACTCAACAATTAGAGAATATCCAATTCCTCTATAGTGAAGATAAAGTTCTTAAAAGCATTATGGGAACAATTGCTGGTGTAGGAATGGCTGCTAAAATATTGGACGACAATAAACCTATTTTAGGCTTGTCCAGACTTCACAAGGATATTAAGGTTTCTGGTAGAGCAACACGCCCTATGGTTGCCCGTGGAGTCAATTTAGGCAAAGCTTTGGCTGATGTATCAGTTAACTTTGGTGGTCAAGGTGGCGGACATGACATCGCAGCTGGTGCTATGATACCATATGAAGCTAAGGATGAATTCTTACATTTAGTTGACCAATGTATTGGTGAACAATTAAATAGTTAAGATAATTCTTAGCTATTATTTTTTTTTAATAAACTACTAATTTCATTAATCTTAACTATTTTTAAGATTTTTACTATTTTTTAACAGTTTTAACTATTTTTTAAGATTTTTACTTTTTTTTAACAGTTTTAACTATTTTTTAAATTTTTACTTTTTTTTTAACAGTTTTAACTATTTTTTAAATTTTTAACAAGTCTCAGCCATATTTTCTAATTAAACTATTTTTAAAACTATTTGTCTAATTAAGTTATTCCATGTGTTAATTTTTGGATTTTTTTCTTGGATAAGAACCATATTAAGCCAGTTACTCCAGGCAATATTATGAAAATACATACAAATGAGGATAGGCTATTAATTGGAATCAATCCAAATAGTTTGGTGCAATGTCCTGGTGTTGGCACAGAACTTGCTAATATTCCTGAAAATATCTCTGCAATAGCGGTTGCAGTAAATAATACTCCCATCATCACGGATCTATATCTGACAGGAGCTAATTTTGAAATCAAACTTAATCCAATAGGCACTATGAATAATTCAGACATTGAAAGAAAGATATGGAAAAAGATAATCCAAATCATATTAATCTTTCCTGGAATATAGTTAGGAATTAAAAGAAAAGTGTATGCTAATGCAATCAATAAGGTGCCTATGCCTAATTTGCCAATGCTGGAAGGTTCCTTATTCCTATCTGCAAGCATAGGCATAAGCTTTAGTAAAAGTGGACTTAATAATATAACGAATAATGCATTTAGACAGTTATAAGTTTGAGGAGCTATTGTAATGTTTGTAAATGGAATTGTATTGTTGACATAGTGTATTGAAACTATGATTAGGGATGTAAAAATCTGCTCTAATCCCATATAAAAGACGGTAAAGATTATAAGTATTAGGAAAATAACTTTTATGCGGTCTTTCTCTATCTTAGTTAGATTTCCTCCTCTTGATCTAGCAATGTTTTCCCCAGTTTTTTCCACAATCATTTTGGAAATAGGGGTAATTCCTAATTTTTCGCCGCTTTCCAAAACCAAATATTTGTCTTTTAGCATTTGGAATCCAACAAGTCCTATAAAAATATTCAATGCGCTAATTAAAAATCCATATTGGTAGAGATGAGGATAACCTATTCCTACAACGATTCCTAAAATCAGAGGAGCAATTAAAGGACCTATATTTGATATCATATAAAATATTGTATATGCTGAATCCAAAAGTCCTTCCTTGTTTTCATAGAATAGCCCTATAAATGAAGTGATGCTGATTTTTATGAAACTGGTACCAATTGAAAAGATGATTGCACCAATTATAAAAATAATTTCAGGGTATGAGAATAGCAGGGTGGAATGGGTCGGAACAGCTTCTGTTAAGTAATATAGGCTTGCATCATATGCAAAGATCAATTGGGAAGCGAGCATCACTATGCCCCCAATTAGGACAGCTTTTCTATTGCCTAAATATACGTCTGTAATATATCCGCTTATCATTTGAGAAAAGTAGCAGAAACCAATTATTATGCCATAAAGCAATGCACTAAATTGCACAGAAAAATGCAATACTTCGTACATGTACAGCACTAATGTTCCTGTGAACATGTAGTAACTTAACTTTTCAAACATTTCTGTAAATGAAATAAGATAAGTTCCCGTTGGATGTTTCATTCTATCCCTATCCATTAAAATCTTTGTTGTTTTCTTATATCTTGGCTATTTTTATAATGTAAGGGGGTTTCTATGTATTTTTAAACTATTCTACACCATGCATAAGCTTTTTAATTCTATTGCTGAATAAAATCCAAAATATTAAAATGACTCCTGTCATTATGATGAATATCCACATAAATGATGCTAAATCAGGGATTGGAATGAAATTGAATAGATAATTGACTACTCCTGGCTTTTCTGGAAATGCACTT
>CAJOMK010000125.1 GCA_905235495.1 uncultured Methanobrevibacter sp. | reverse complement strand
AAGCAGAAACCACACTCTTGGAGTATTATACGGCCAGAGACTGATTATCGATGAAAAGGCCAGCGGAGTCATATTTGAAGGAAAGAACTCCATCATGGCGATGAAGGACATCTGCAACAACTACAATACAAAAAGCGTGATCGTGGACTTTGTCTATGATGTCATTATAAACAGGATTCCTCCTAAAAGAGCTTTCAGAACCTTATGGGACAATATTGAATAAAAATTAATAAAATCAAATTTCAATAGAAAAAACTTGAAAAACAATCCAAAACAAATTATTAAAAATTTCAAAACAATGAAAAACCAATTGTTAAAATAAAAATAAAGATTATTAAATCAATTTTTTAAATTAATAGTGTGATAAAATGATAGGTGTAATATTAGCTGCTGGAATGGGAACAAGACTCAGACCTTTAACTGACAACATTCCAAAGGCGCTTCTTGAAATAAACGACATGACCCTGCTTGAGAGAATGATTAAGAACTGCATCGATGCGGGAATGAAGAAATTCATAGTGCTTGTAGGATATAAAAAGGAAACCGTTGAGGAAATCTGCCCTAAAATAGCTGAAAAATACGATATTGACATCATAATATTGGAAAACGAAAAATACGATGTCACAAATACCTCAGTATCAACCTACATTGCAAGCAAGTACATAGAGGAAAACGACAAGGATGACTTCATTCTGGTAAACGGAGACAATGTGGTGGATCCTGAAATCATATCAAGACTTGCGCAATGTCGCAATACTGGAATGATTGTAGACAATTTCAAAGAACTCAATGAAGAATCATTCAAGCTCATCATAGCTAATAAATCATTAAATGAGGACAACACAATAGCCAACGGAAAAATCGAAGATATTGGCAAATGGCTGGATATTCCATCTTCAACCGGTGAATTCATCGGAGTCTCCAAAGTTGTAAAAGACGATATTGTCCAATTCAACAGGATACTTGAAGAAAAAATAGAGGAAGACCCTCAAAACTACTACGACTTTGCATACAAGGACCTGAGTGAAACCACCATCATAGACTATGTCCTGACCAACGGCCTTGAATGGACCGAAATAGACGACCACACAGACTGGGAAAACGCTCAGTTATTAGTTGAAAAATTGGAAAACAAATAACTGCTTTTCAAGATCAATAATATCTAAACTAAAAGATTATGCAAATCCAATTAAAAAAAATAATATTAAGCTATTAACTCTACAGGAATGAAACAATGGTAAATCTTAAAGAAATGATAAAAAAAATAGTATTTGCAGGGTATAAGCTATCATCCCATTTTATTCCTGTTAAACACAATGTCATAATGTTCGAAGAAAGCAGCAATGGCCGTAACTATACTGGAAATCCGCGCTATATCTATGAAGAAATGGTGAAACAGGGACTGGACAAGAAATACAAATGCGTCTGGTCATTGCAGAATCCGGAAATAGAAATACCTGGAAACTGTGTAAAAATTAAAAGGTCACGTGCTAAATTTCTATACTACAGCCTTAGAAGCGGATTCTGGATATTTGATTCAAGACATCAGTACTATCTTAAAAAAAGTAAAAATACAAAGTTTATTCAAACCTGGCACGGCACTCCCCTTAAAAAGCTTGCCTTGGATATGGACAAGGTGAATATGAGCGGACACCAGGATATTGAAGATTATAGAGCGAAATTCAAGGAAAGCACTTCCGTCTGGGACTATTTGATTTCACAAAACAGCTTTTCATCAAAAATATTTAAAAGAGCCTTTGCATTCAATGGCGAAATGCTTGAAATCGGTTATCCCCGCAATGATATTTTAGTTAATGAGAATAATGAAATTAAAATTAATGAGATAAAAGAAAGGCTGAATATAGATGAGGATAAAAAAATTATCCTTTATGCACCAACATGGCGAGATAATCAATTTCATGAAAGCGGAATCTATAAGTTTGCAACAGAAATGGATTTTAATGCAATGCAAAATGCATTATCTGATGACTATGTTTTAATCGTTAA
This sequence comes from uncultured Methanobrevibacter sp., assembly GCA_905235495.1. Taxonomy (GTDB): domain Archaea; phylum Methanobacteriota; class Methanobacteria; order Methanobacteriales; family Methanobacteriaceae; genus Methanobrevibacter. The sequence goes on along the minus strand of CAJOMK010000125.1, from coordinate 3,186 downwards.
ATTCCATTATCTTGTAAAGGACAAGATCGATTGGAAAAAATATGGCGGTTTTGTTATAGAATGCAATGAAATGTGGGATATACAGGAACTGTATTTGATTTCTGATATTCTTATTACCGATTACTCTTCAGTAATGTTTGATTATGCCTTGCTTAACAGGCCTATTTTATTCTTCACATACGATATGGAATTTTACAAGGACAATTTAAGGGACTTTTACTTTGACATAAATACAGTTCCAGGACCACTTATAGAAACTACCGAAGAGCTTATTGAGTTTATAAAAAACAATACAGAAGAAGAGTATTTTGAAAAATATGGTGATAAATACCATGATTTTAGAGAAAAATACAATGAATTCGATGACGGAAAAGCATCTGAAAATATCATAAGACTAATAGAAAAATCAAATAAACAAGACCAATAGAAAAAACCAAAACCCAAACTAATAAAACCAATAGAAAAACCAAACAAATAAGAATTATCAGAGGAATTCAATAAATTAAATTTAATGTGATAAAATGACATTCATCAGCATTATTATTCCATTCAATAGTGAAAATAGATATTTAAAAGATTGTCTTCAAAGTTTAAGGGAAGAAAATCTGGATGACATTGAAACAATCATTATTTTAAATGGAATAAGCAAAAACAATGATAATCAAACAAATATTGATACTGTAAATGATATCATAAGCGAATATGAAAAGGATTTAAACATTATAGTAAAGTCATTTGATAATTCAATCGCAGTAGCCAAAGCAAGAAATGCCGGACTCGAAATAGCTTCTGGAGAATATGTTTATTTCATTGATGGAGATGATTACATATTCAAAGGAGGATTGAATAAATTAATTGAAGTCTCAAAGGAAACAAATGCTGATTTTATAAATGGAGAAAGAATTGAAACATTCTATATCAAAGACCGCTTTGAAGAGGAACTTGAAAAAAGGGATAATCGGGTTTTAACAAGAAATGATTCCTCAGATTTAGAGTATTCCATGGAACTTCTTACTTTAAAAGATTCCGAAAGCGCAGACATCTTTTCCGCACTGCATGCTTTAATAAAAAGGGAAATAATTAAAGAAATAAGATTTGATGAAGATGAAAAATACTTCTCAGACTATTCATTCATGATAAAAGTTATTGATGAATCCAGCAACTTCAAATCAGCGGAAAATACACTGTATGCAAAAAGACAGCGAGATGACATTATAAACTCACCATCATTGACAGATGAAGCCGACATCGATTACTTCAAATATTCCATTGAGGAATATGGAAAAACAAAGGGATTGATCGACGACTTTAATGATAAAAATAAAAAAGATGTCTTAAAATCAGCAGTTAATGAAAAAATATTATCATATTACTTGAATATTTACTCAAAAAAGTTCAGATCAAATAAAAAATGGAGAAATGAAAACTTTGATAAAATGTCTGAAGTTTCTGCAGACTTGGACATCAATATAATAAAAAACAACAAAAAAGAAATAACAGCACTTCAAAACCACGATAAAAAAGCCGTTACAAAATATATCAATCGCAGATTAGCTAAAGCAAAAATAAAGGAAATATTAAATAATTTAAGCATGGATCTGCTTATTCATACAATTTACTTGAACATATTCAATAAAATGAAAATTAAAGATGATAGAATTTGCTTGATTAGCTTTAGAGGAGATTATTATACAGATAGTCCAAAATATATCTACCAATATCTATTGGAAGAATACGGAGATAAATTCGAATATGTATGGATCATCAATGATAAAAAGACGGAAATTCCAGGAAATCCTAAAAAAGTAAAAAGAAATTCATTGAAATATTTTTACTATCTTGCTTGTTCAAAATACTGGATAACAAACGGAAGACAGCCTTACACACTTTTAAAAAGGCCAGAGCAGGTCATTCTCTCCACGTGGCATGGAACTCCCCTTAAAAGACTGGGCCTGGATATAGGAAACATCTATTCAGGCAGCCCCAGAATCAAGAACATTTATGTAAACAATGCTAAAGAATGGAATTATCTTGTATCTCCAAACAGATATACCAGTGAAATTTTAAGGAGCGCATTTGCATATGATGGAGAAATATTGGAAGAAGGCTATCCTCGAAACGACATCCTATACAATGCCAGTGAGGAAACTGTGGGAAAAATCAAGAAGAATCTGAACCTTCCTGAAGATAAGAAAATCATATTGTATGCTCCAACTTGGAGGGACGATGATTTTTATGACATAGGAGAATACAAATTCAATTTAAAGCTTGACCTTGACAGACTGAAGGAAGAGCTGGGCGATGAATATATGATTCTTATAAGAACACATTACTTCATAGCGGATAAATTGGATTTAAGCGATTACGAAGGATTTGCAAAAGACGTGTCAAGATATGATGATATTGCAGAACTTTATCTGATATCCGACATTTTAATAACTGATTATTCCTCAGTATTCTTTGACTTTGCAAATCTTAAAAGGCCTATTCTCTTCTTTACATATGATCTTGACAAATACGAGCATGTTTTAAGAGGATTTTACATCGATATCCATAAGGAAGTTCCAGGACCTTTGCTGTTTACCACCGAAGAAGTTATTGATAATATAAAAAATATTGACAAGGTAGTGGAAGACTATAAGGATGAATATGATGCATTCTATGAAAGATTCTGCAGCATTGATGATGGTGGAGCTACAAAAAGGATAGTTGATCATGTATTCAGGAAATAGCTATGCTAAATTCAATAATCATTCTAAAATAAAATTCAATTCATGGCCGCAGGTAAGGCAGCGGCCCTCTTTTATTCTTTTTTTGCCTTGCGCTGAAAATCCGTTTCTCTCAATGAGGAGCTCTCCGCAATTAGGGCAGTAGCTGTTGTTATCGCTTGGCATGTTGCCGATATAAACATATTCAAGCCCCACATCCTTTGCTATTTTTTTGGCTTGTTCCAACAATCGAGTGTCAGTAGCTGGAATATCCTGCATCTTGTATTGCGGGAAAAATCGTGAAAAGTGAAGGGGAACCTCCTTTCCCAATTCATAATAGACAAACTCGCATAATTGTTGTAATTCTTCTTTTGATGTATTCAAGTCTCCAATTAGAAGAGTTGTGATTTCAAGATGAGGCCCAAGGCCGTTGTTCAAATCGTTCTTGGTTTTATAAACTGTTTTTAAATTGTCAAGA
>CAJOMK010000124.1 GCA_905235495.1 uncultured Methanobrevibacter sp. | reverse complement strand
ATTCATCAATCATCTTTTCATACAATTCCTTGTATGAATTTGTATCTACGTTGTCATATATGTCGCTCATATAATCAATCTCCAAAAATTAATTCTATAGAATTTGTTAACAAATTATATATCTTAATTTTCAAACACTAATCATAGCATTTTATTAAGTATATAATTATTTTTTAATATGTTTTTGAGTATTTTTAAAGTTATCTATTTAATTCTTGAAAAAATAATTCAGATTTTGATATAATGAAAATAAGAATATTAATATTTTAGAATAATTAAAAATAAGGAATTATATTGTGAAAATAGAAAAAACAACGTATTTAAATAATTTGTTTTGAAATTTAAAAAAAATTATCTAAAAAAAAAATAATTAAAAAATTTAATGAAAAAATTAAAGAAAAATAATTGAAAACTCTAATGAAAAAAATAATTGAAAACTCTATTGAAAAAAATAATTGAAAACTCTAATGAAAAAATAATTGAAAACTCTAATGAAAAAATAAAAAGAGTTGAAAATATAAAAAATCAAGATAAAAAAATATTTATCTTGAAAAAAGCATTTATTTTGTACCGTATATCCTGTCTCCGGCATCACCAAGACCTGGAACGATATAAGCGTTTTCATTCAGTTCCCTGTCCACAGTTGCACAGAATATTTCAACATCAGGGTGATTCTCTTCAATTATCTTAATACCAATAGGAGCAGCTACTATGCACAACAGCTTTATCTTCTTAACACCATCTTCCTTGAGCTTGTCAATGGTTGCAGAAGCGCTTCCACCTGTTGCAAGCATCGGATCAATCACCAGGGCTTCCCTGTTGCCAATTCCTTCAGGCATCTTGTAGTAGTACTCGACAGGCTCCAGAGTCTCTTCATTACGGTAAAGACCGATATGACCTACCTTGGCATTAGGAATCACATTGATGATACCCTCAACCATTCCCATTCCAGCTCTGAGTATAGGAACTATTGCATAGTTGTCCTCATCCAGCTTTCCAGTTTTCATCTTCTCAAGAGGAGTCTCTATTTCAACTTCCTCAAGTCTGGCGTCTTTGGTCGCCTCATAGCAGAGAAGTGTGGAAATCTCTGTAACCAGTTCACGGAATTCCTTGGTACCTGTATTCACATCTCGAAGAATTGCAAGTTTATGAGTAATTAAAGGATGGTTTAAAACATTTTCATTCATAAAATATCTCCATGATTTAAAAAAAATTTTTAAATAATATGTATTGCAGAATAAAAAAAGAAAGATAAGAAGCCTATTTGACTTCAGGAACTAATTCATTATCTTCTTTTCTTTCTGGAATGATTAAGTTAAGAAGCACACCGATAATCGCTGCAAGTGCCATGCCTGAAATGGATATTGACAAGTCTCCATGAACCAGAGACAAAGTAGCTCCACCTAAACCCAGAACCAGCATGGTAGCTGCAATAACGATGTTCTTGTTGTTATTGAAATCAACTTCCTCCTGAATCAGCAGCTTTACTCCGTTTACTGCAATGAAACCATAAAGAAGAATAGCCACTCCACCGATAACAGGATTAGGCATGGCTGCAAGAAGTGCTGTCAGGTGTCCTGAGAATGCAAAGAGTATAGCAAAGAGCGCAGTTAAACCAATTACATAAATTGAAGCCACTCTTGTCAAACCGACAACTGAAGTGTTTTCTCCATAAGTTGTATTTGCCGGACCTCCAAGAAATGCTGCAAAGAAAGTTGCAAGACCATCACCGAGAAGTGTCCTGTTTAAACCAGGGTCTTCAATCAAGTCTCTTCCAATGATTTCTCCCAATACCTTGTGGTCTCCCACATGCTCGACCATGGTTACAAGAGCAATTGGAACGATTGTTAAAATAGCTGCAGAATTAAAGCTGTAATTAACAAATGGCATGTAGAATTCAGGAACTGCAAATAAGCTTGCTGCGTAGAATCCTGAAAAATCAACCATTCCAAGACAAGCTGCAACAATGTAAGAGACGATAATACCTATAAGGAAAGGAATTACCTTAAGCATTCCCCTTCCACGGATAGCAATTACCGCAGTTGTAAGGAATGCTACAAGTGCGACAATAAGATTATTTATTGGCACAACAGCTTGATCAAGTCCGATTTCCTGAATTGCAGTAGGAGCCAGACAGAGACCTATAACCATGATCATAGGACCTACAATTACAGGAGGCAGGAGCTTATTGATCCAATGGTTACCTGTAACCTTGATGATTATTGCAATTGCAACATATACCAGACCTACAACCATTAATGCTGAAAATATGCTTGACTTGCCGCCTATTGCATATCCCGCAATCATAGGAGCAATAAATGCAAATGAACTTCCCAGATACACGGGACTTCTATTCCGTGTAACAATTACATAAATAAGGGTACCTATCCCAGAAGAGATTAAAGCAACAGGAACAGATAGCACAGGTTCGCCAATAGTGGAATTTACTACGATCGGTACTAGAATGGTAGCACCAAAAATAGCGCATAAACGTTGAAGAGATAATAAAATCCACTCTACAACAGGTGGTCTTTCCCATAAATCATAAATCATATCATTATTCTTTTCACTCATTATATCACACAATAATCAATTAATTAATAGAACTTTTAAAAAAAATAAATTTTTCTATTATTACCTATTAATAATATTTATTTAATCGATTATTAAAGTTTTATTAAGAATTTTTAAGAGATATGATTTTAAATTCATAATAAATTTTTTATAAAAAATAGAAAAAGCATCCAAAAAAATAGAAAAAGTATCCAAAAAATAGAAAAAGCATAAAAAAAATAAAAGGATGCTATAAATTCGCGAGTTTTTTCAAATCGTCGCCATCCAAATGGAAAAGCTCCCAATCCATTTGTTCTGCGCCAATGGACAAGTAAAAATCAATTGCAGGCTCATTCCAGCTTACAGCAGTCCACTCCAGTCTTCCATAGCCTCTCTCGATGATAATCCTGGCAATCTCTTTCATCAAACCCTTTCCATAGCCTTTGCCGCGGTATGGAGGTTCTACAAACATGTCTTCCAGATGGATGTTGATTTTTGCAATATAAGTTGAGAATGTTTTATAAAAGAGTGCAAAGCCTACTTCCTTGCCATCTTCTAAAACAAATATGACTTCTGCTATGCCTTCATCGAAAATCCATTTTCTCAAATCATCCTCAGTCGCTGTAACTTCTTCCAGGCGACCTTCATAATCGGCAAGCTTTTTGATAAATTCCAGAATCAGACCTGTATCTTCCTCGACTGCATTTCTATATGATGCTTCAACCATTTCAACCAAATCCTTTAAAAAAAAAATAAATAATGACAATACTTTAAAAAAAAGTAAAAAAAATAAGTAAAATGCCTTTATTGGAAAAACAGCTATCTCAGCAAGTCTTCCATCGCATTTTCAAACTTGTCTGTAATTGTTTCCCAGTCATTGGATTTCACATACTCCCTTCCCTTTTTGGAAAGCTCCTCATATTCTCCATTATCCAGAATCCTCTGGGCAAGCTCGAGAACTTCCTCTGCCTTGTGAACATACTCTATTCCATTTCCATAGCCGAATTCCCTGCTGATTCCCGGAAGCTCGGTTGCAATTACAACCTTCTCCATGGCCAGATATTCATAAAGCTTGATTGGAACAATATCCTGCATTATCTCCTCATCGATGTATGCCGGCAAGAGACAGAAGTCAGCAGATGCTAAAAACTCCGGAATCCTTTCATAAGGCTGGCGGCCGGTTAAGATAAGCTGGTCTCCTAAGTCATACTCCTCTTTGATCTCTTTTAGCTTGTCATAAGCATCTCCGTCTCCGACAATGAGTATCTTCATTTTAGGATACTTCTCCTTGTTTTTTCCAAGCTCGATAGCCAGCTCCTTCATTCCTGCGAATTCATAAATGAATCCC
>CAJOMK010000123.1 GCA_905235495.1 uncultured Methanobrevibacter sp. | reverse complement strand
AAATGATTACAATAGCTACTGCAGAATGTTTTACACATGGGATTTTGGCTCGAGAAATTCATGCCCTTGCTCAGGGATATGAAGATAATTTCGGGTCTAAATATTCCTATCTGGTAAATGAAGTTCAAAAGGATTGCTTGAAGGATGCAATTCTTGAGGATAAATGTTCCATTTTTGATTTAACAGATTTGAGTGTTATTTGTGGTTTGTTCATACCTACTTTGGATGCTGTCAAATCAATTCTTCAAATAGAAAATCCTGTAGATCCTTTGGAATTGATCAAGGGAATTAAGGTTTATGATGGCAGTGGCGATATTGAAATGTCTATCTTAATGGCAGAAGCTGCTAAAAAAATAGCTAATGTATCTATAGGTATAGGTACAACTGCCGGCATTGGCTATGGTGGTATCGCTATCGTTGATGATGATGTAATTATCAGCACTAGTTCTGATGTAAGTGCTAATTTAATTGATGATGATTCCAATAATTTGTATATGCGTCAAAAGAGAGGAATTGAGAAAACATTAAAGATATTGATTTATTATTTAAATGGCAATTGGGATAGAATCAAATCCTTAAATAATGTTGATATTTATTATAAATAATTTTTTAAAAAATAGTTTTAATTAGTTTTAATTAGTTTAATCAATTTATATAAGTTTTTAAGAGTTTTTAAAATACTACTTTTTCTTTTTTTGAAAAATAAAAATGTAAATTTATAGAAATTAATCTATAATTTACATAAATTGTTTTTAAATTTTATTTTGCCGCTTCACCAATCAATGCATCATCAGAAACAACTTGTGTGTCAATTGTCTTTGGTTCATCTTCTCCTATAATTGATTTGGTACTCCTTAATCCAAATAACATGGTTGATAGGTTATGGAGCAATGAAGTAGTTGTAGGTGGAATGATTCCAAGTAAACCGAGTCCAATCAATGAGCCATTGAACATTACATTTGTCTGTAATTTGTATTTATTTTGTCAAGCATTCCTACAGATAGCTTTCTAAGTGTTACCAAGTCATACAAGTCATCTGAAAGCAGGGAAATATCTGCAACTTCCCTTGCAATGTCTGAAGAGTTTCTCATAGCTACTGACACATCAGCAGCAGACAATGCTGGGGAGTCGTTGATTCCATCTCCAACCATAATCACTTGATGGCCTTCATCTTTCAATTCTTGAATGATGATTGCTTTGTCTTCTGGAAGAACTTGTGATCTGTACTTTGTGATGCCTAAATCATTAGCTATCTTATGTGCAGCATTTTCACTGTCTCCAGTTAACATAACTATATTGCTAATGCCTAATTCCTTGAGTTGGCTTATGACATCATGTGCTTCATCTCTGACAGGGTCTGAAATGCAAAGGATTCCCTGAATCTTTTTCCGATTACAAGATAGATTACTGAATACTCTTTTACATTCTCTTCAAGATCACTTTTGTAGGTCAAAACTTTTGCCATACCTTTTGCAGCATAATCTTTGGTGGTTTGGGATTCCAATATTTTTTTACCTACAATAGCAGTTGCAATTCCCCCTACAAAGAGTAAAGCATGTTTATGTTCAATCATTTTATCTACTAAGTCTCTGTGTATATTATCACCTATAAATTTTTATTTTTGCATTGTATTTGCAAAACCCCTTTTAGGTTAGTTTTAATGCATAATACAAGCGCCATTCTTATGTAAACTGATATTTGAATATTTTATTGATTAAAGCTATGATATTCAAATATTGTCAAAAAAATCTTGTCATAAGAATTTCAAATATATATTTTGATTTTATTTAAATATTTAGGCACTCCTAAAAATTTAGAAACATTTATATGTGATGAAGACAAATCTATAATTAACAATAAGTTTATGTGTACCTAAATATTATTGTTTCTTTAAAAATCTTGATTATGTTATTTATTATTATCCATATTTTCTGAACACACATCATTTTCTTATGTAGTATCGCTCACTACTTCTTTTGGGAAAATTGGGTTAATGAAAACTTTTTAGGATTATAAGGAACCATTTTATAATAACATATTATTGCGTATTGTTATTAGCAATCTCCAAATAGGTGCATGGCATTCTAAATCCCAGGTTTGCTATGTACTGCCTCTTATTTATTATTTTTTTATTGTTTTTATTGTTTTAATTTTATTTGATCTATTCCTGTTTTGCAGCTACTTTTTATTGTTCTTGGATAGTGGTCACTTTCCACTTTAAATTTTAGGCCTACCTAAAAATTTAGAAACATTTATATATGATGAAGACAAATCTATAATTAACAATAAATTTAGGTAAACCTAAATTATTGTCATATTGAATGAAAATCTGTAATAATCTTTTTAATGATAAATTTCTTTATTCAAGTTAAATTGTACATAGTATTAGTTAATCATAACAATCCACACCCCTTGGATAAAGAATTTATTATTAATTTTAGTTGATGAGTTTTGCATAAACACACATCATTTTCTTCTGTCTATAATAGCTCTCAAATGCAAAATTTAATATAGCTAAAAAAAAAGATTATTGGATTCAATTCAATTAACAATCTTCATAGTAAATAATTAGTTTATTTACTCAACCTCCAAAATCATTCATAGCAATCTTGAATTTTTTTCTTTCTTATTTTTTATTAATTTTTTTATTTTTATTATTTTTAAGAAAAGAGTATTTTTATTATTTTTAATATTCTTGGAAGTTCTTTTTTTAATTGTTTTTATTAATTTTAAAAAAAAAGTGGTTTATTAATAAATATTTAATTTAATAAATTTTCACACCTTTATCCTTTAGGATAACTGCTAAATAGATAAAAGATATGATAAAGAAATAGAATATGACCTGCATATCCAATGTTCCAGTTTCAACACCTACAATTGAGTAAGTTAAAATCAAGCTGTATATTGCAATATAAAATGAATCATGTGTGATTTTAATGATTTTATATCCAGTTCCTAAGATGAATCCAAGCAAACACATCTCTAAAGCAACACCAACTTTACCGAAATCCACAAGCATTTGGCCCAATAATGTTGGGGTTACGGTAACTTCTGTTCTCCAAGCTATTAGCTTACCAACTAACATCCTTGGTCCAAGATTGCTTCCAGGCATTGAGCTTGCAAGCATCTTACCATGCAGGATTCCGAAATTGCCTGAAATCTGATTCAGGAGGTTCAATACATGCATTGTAAAGTTTGCCCTTGATTCTAAGGTAGAGAACATATTTGTGTTTGAACTTATTGCAAGTTCATTCAATGACCTTAAATAACCTATTCCCATAATTGCACAGACTCCAATAAATGCACCTAAAAGCACTTCCCAAACAGATAGGATCTTTCCATAATATCCAATAATTATCATCATAAGCAAAATTGCAATGATAGGTGTTCTGTATTCAAGTGCAAGAACTGTAATCATTCCAATTGCTGTCAATGAGAGGAATCTGAATCTAATTTGGCTACGGCTTATTTTGCCTTTTTTAAACTGGTCTAAGTAATGTGATGCAATCAATCCTATTCCCGGAATCACTAAAAATACAGGCATTGTAAACATTGGCTTAAGGGAATATCTTAAAGAGGATTTAAGTAAAGGCACTCCTCCAACAGATGCAATACTTATAAATAGGAATACTATTCCAATCAAAGTAAGACAGAAACCTATTGAATACACGTCTTTTGTGTCAAATAAGGGTATTGAATTTCTCATATGTTCCTCATCATTACTTTTCTTATCATTACTTTTTTCATCAATTCCCTTATCATTCTGATTGTTTAAAATGAATCTTGGAAGGACTGTTGATCCTATGAAAAAGCTGATGAAGGCAATGATGATCAATGATGATTACAATCTGCAAATCCCTTGATACAGGGTCTGTAGCAAGGAGTAAAAATAGTGTAAAAGTTACCAAAACGATAAGAGGTGAAAATATTTCCTCGCTTAATATTCTGCTTTTATTGAAAATTGACAGGAATTTTTCGTTTGGATATAATCTCTTGCAATAACTGTTTATCCATTCCTTTTCAAAAAATCCGATTATATTGAAAAAAAGTGTAAATAAAAAGGATTTTCTAAGTATATTTTCTATATCCCTCGTGATTGTGCTAGTTATAGAATATATTAAGCTCATATTTTCACGTTTTAATTTTTAAAATTTTCTCTGCAATATTTCTCTATGTCTGTTAGTCTAAATTAGTTTATCCTATTTATTAACTAACTTTTACCATTTTCAAGACATTGTAGGATGACTCAATAGCCTTTGTATCTTCAGGAGTGCAATTGTAGATTCTAATTTGTATTTGGTTGGTTTCACCGTTAAAGGTTCCTAAGACTTTATTTGCTACTTTA
>CAJOMK010000122.1 GCA_905235495.1 uncultured Methanobrevibacter sp. | reverse complement strand
GGTCTTGCTTTTTTTATCTATCTTTGGACCCTTGTAAGTTATGAATAGCTTGTGTTTTTCATCGGATTTTGTTTCCCTTATTCTTAATGCCTCATCAGTTTGAGCAAAGTCCTTTACAGTGCTATTGAAATATCTGTCCTCTTGATGTTCTGTTTTAACTTTAATTGCGTTGATTTCATCAAGTCTTTTTCTCATTTCATCGAAGCTGTTGATTTTAGCTTTTACTTCCACTTCAATCATATTCTTGGTCTCACTATAATTTTATAAAAAAGTTCTTTAAATTTTATAAAAAATTAAATTCCTTAATAAAAGTTTAAATTTCATAGTTTAAATTTCATAATAAAAGTTCATTAAAATTTTGAATTCAATCTTATATTTGTTTTAAATACATTTATAAATGGTTGCATTCAAAGATTATTAATATTATATTGGAAAAAATTATTACTATTTATATGCTTTATAAGCATTAAGTTTATATACTATATAAATGATATAATTTAATAGTAAAAATTTTAATGAAAAATTTATTAATTTTAACTATTTTTTCATTGTCAATTTTCTTTATTTGTCAAGATTAAAATTATGTTAATTTTTTAAAATATTTACTTACTTTTTTTAAATAATCTGGAGGTAATAAATTGACTGATGTTGATATAAAAATAGAAAATATTGTTGCTTCTGCAAGTATTGGTAAAGATATTGTACTTACTGATGTAGCTGAAGCATTAGAAGGCGTCGATTTTAATAGAGAACAGTTCCCGGGTTTAGTATTTAAACTTCAAGACCCTAAAACTGCTGCTTTAATCTTTAGTTCTGGTAAACTTGTATGTACTGGTGCTAAGTCTATCGATGACTCAAAGTTAGCTATTAAAAAAACTGTCGACCTTATGAGAACTATTGATACTGAAATTCCTCATGAGTTTGATATTAAAATTCAAAACATTGTTGCTTCTGCAAATTTACAATCTACTTTAAATTTAGAAGCAGTTGCTTTGGAATTGGAAAACACTGAATACGAACCTGAACAATTCCCTGGTTTAGTATACCGTTTATCTGATCCTAAAGTTGTATTATTATTATTCGGTTCCGGTAAAGTTGTTTGTACCGGTGCTAAAACCAAAACAGATGCTAGGTTAGGTGTGGAAAATGCAAAAGCAAGACTTAGCGAATTGGACTTAATATAATTGGTGATATTATTGATAAAACTTGTAGTATTTGACTTAGATAATGTTATTATTGATGGTGAGGGCATAGACGAGATTGGAAAATTAGTAAATATTGAAGATCAAATTGCAGCAATCACCGAGCAAGCGATGCAAGGTGATATCGACTTCGAAACATCCATTAAAAAGAGAGTAGGGCTTCTTAAAGGAGCTTCTACTGAAGATATTAAAACATTAGCTAATGAAATGCCTCTTATGAAAGGAGCTGAAGAAGCTATTTCTTCCTTAAAGGAAAATGGCTTTGATGTAGCTATAATAAGTGGCAGTTTTGATATAATTGCTGATACTATTAAGGAAAAACTTAATGTGGATAATGTATTCACAAATTCATTAGTTGAAGAAAACGGGATCTTGACTGGTGAAGTAACAGGGCCATTAGTATCTGGTTCAAAATTAGATGTTCTATCTGAGTTTATTGATAAAGCAGGATATTCATTGGATGAATGTGTTGCTGTTGGAGATGGATCAAATGATATATCTATGATTGAATCTGCAAAATACGGAATTGCTTTTAACGCGAAACCTGCTTTAAAAGAAAATGCAGACATCATTGTAGAAACCCGTGATTTAACTGACGTTTTAAATGTCATAATTAATTTAAACTCTGAAAACACTGAAGGAGATGCTGACGTGGATAAAGAAGTTGCTGTAGAAACTGAAGTAGTTGAAACTACTGATGTAGTTGTTGAAAACCATAGTTGTTGAAAACCAAGAAGAAGAACAAGTTGCAGATGTAACTGAAGAAGTTGTTGAAGAAACCGAAGAAGTAGAAGAAGTTGTTGAAGAAGCTGAAGCTGAAGAAGAAGTAGTCGAAGAGGAAGTTGCTGAGGAAGAAGTTGAAGAAGCAGTTGAAGAAGAAGCTACTGAAGAAGCTGAAGCTGAAAAGGCTGAAGAAGAACCTGCTAAAGAAGCAAAACCTAAAAAATCTAAAAAGAAAAACGCTCTTCCAGAACCTGACTTTGAATTAGCTGACACCATTGAAGGTGTAAGAGCTCAAAAAGATGAAAGAGAAGAACGTATTGCTAAAGTAGCAGATGAAAGAGAAGTCTTTAACAGAGAAGCTAAAGAACAACGTAAAATCCGTGACGAATTAAATTCTGAATTAAAAGAAAACTTAGCTCAAGCTATTGAGTTCAGAGATCAACGTAACGAAATTAATAAACAAGTTGAAGAAAACAAGAAAGCACGTAATAAAGTCAATGACGAAATTAAAAATCTTGAATGGGCTTCTGGTAAAAAAGATAAACTCAGGATTGAAGCTGAAATCAAAAAGATTGATAAGATTATCGAAACCAGAGTTTTAGACATCAAGAAAGAAAATCAACTTGTTAAAAATGCAAATGATTTAAGAAAAGAACTTGCAGAAATCAAAAAAGACGACAAAGTCAAAGAAGAAGTTGCTGAACTCAAGAAACAATCTGAAGAATACCACGCTAAAGTAGTTGAACTTTCAGAACAAGCTCAAGAAGCTCACGAACAAATGCTTTCTTACTTCAGAAAAACTGATGAAATCAGAACTGCTGCAGATGAATCTCACAAGTTATTCATCCAAGCTAGAAAAAATGCTTCTGCAAAACATGAAGAATTTAAAATGATTTTAAGTGAAATTCATGTAATTAACAAAAAATTAGGAAGCAACAAAAACAGAAAACGCAGATCTGATAAATCTAGCGGTTCTTCCAGCAATAAGAAAACTCGTGAAGAAAAAGAAAGAGCTGAAAGTATCTTTGATAAATTCAAAAACGGTAAAAAATTATCTACCGAAGAGCTTTTACTCTTGCAAAAATACGATATTAATTAATTAAATTATATTTAATTAATTTTTATTTTTTTTCTTTCATTTTTTTTTTTTAATTTCTTTATTTGATATTTTTATTTATTTTTAGTTTTTTTTACTTTTTTTAATTATTTTTTAATATTTTTATTTTATATTTATTTTATTCATTTTTCAGCTGTCTATAAAATTGTGTAATAAATTTAATATAATAGATAAATCTAATTTTATTATAATTATACTAATTATAAAGAGTAATTAATTTATAATAATGTTTTTTATTGATATGATGTTTTGTAAGATAGAGAGGATATTATGGTAGATGAGAATAATAGTGATAAAAAAGAAGAAAAGATTGAAGTCTGTTATACTTGTGGTAAGGAATTTGATATGAACAGCGACGAAGGTGCTCATTATCACTATGGAAAATATCCTATGTGTGGATACTGCAGTAATTTTTATGGTTTTTATAAGGAAGACCTGATGGACAAAAATAATCTTGATTTTCTTGTTCATTAAATTTCATTATTTTTTATTTAATTTTATTTAAAATTTAATTTATTCACTATTTTTTCAGTATTTTAGAATTTTATTAAAATTTTCAATTCTTTTTCAATTTTTTAATAATATTCAATTTTATTTTCTAATTTTAATATTGATTTAGCCTTGAATTCATAGCTATTGATAATCGAAAATATTATATATTATGGTTATGTATAAATTATTTATAATTTTAAATAATTTTTAAAATTTCAATTTCTTTTTGCAAATTTTATTTTTACGAATGATTTAAAATTTATCTTTTTTAATATTTTATCTGGATTTATGGAAATTAAGGCATTAAAATTCAGATAATCTTTGTCAATTTTTTATAATTTTTATTTATTATGTGATAATATGCATGAAGTGATTATTTCAGAAAAACCGAAATCTGCTGAGAAGATAGCAAAGGCTCTCTCTTCAAATGCCAAAAAGAAAAAACATGGTAAGATTAATTACTGGGAATTTGAAGAGAACGGTAAAAGGACAACTGTTCTATCCGCAGTTGGTCACCTTTACTCTTTGACATCTGCCAGTTCAAGAGACAGGTTAGGCTTTGATTTAACATGGGTTCCAGCATATGAAGTAGAAAGGAACAGTGGCTATGTTAGGGATTATGTTTATGCAATTAAACAACTCTCTAGAGGTGCAGATAAATTTGTTCATGCTTGCGATTACGATGTAGAAGGGACTTTAATAGGGTATAATGCTTTAAAATATGCTTGCGGTAACAATGCTGAAGCAAAGGCATCCCGTATGAAGTTTTCCACATTAACCAAAAAGGATATTGTGGATGCTTATGACCATATGATTGATATTGATCCTCACCAAGTTGACAGCGGTATTGCAAGGCACATGTTGGATTATTACTTCGGTATGAACATTTCCTCTGCATTGATGGATGCAGTAAGATCCACCAGCTACAGACGTATCAGCTTGTCTGCAGGACGTGTGCAAACTCCTACATTATCCATTTTAGTGGATAGGGAAAAGGAGATTCAGGTATTCGTACCGGAACCTTATTGGCAAATCAAGGCAAAATCTGATTTTGACATTATAGCAAACCATGTTGAAGATAAGATTTTTGATGAAGAAAGGGCTAAAAGAATATTTAAGGAATGTCAAGGTGCTGATGCAACTGTAACCGATGTAAAGATTAATGAAACAGTCAGAAAGCCACCTGTACCATTTAACTTAGGAGGCTTGCAATCTGAAGCACATACAGTATTCGGATTCTCACCTAAAAGGACTCAAGTTGCAGCTCAGAATCTATATGTTGGAGGATACACATCTTACCCACGTACCTCATCCCAAAAGCTTCCTGAATCATTAGGATTTAAGGAAATCTTTGCAGGGCTTGCTAAAGATGAAGAGTTCAAAAAACATATATTTGGCTTGCCTTCTACATTGAAGCCAAATGAAGGTAAAAAGGATGATGCAGCGCACCCTGCTATCCATCCAACTGGTGTATTGCCATCTAATTTGTCTCCGGATGAGGCAAAGATCTATCGTTTAATCGTTTATAGATTCATAAGCGTTTTCTCTGAAGATTCCAAATTGGAAACCATGAAAGTTAACTTGAATGTAAACAATGAAAAATTCACATTTACAAGAAAAAGAGTTTCCCATGAAGGATGGCTCAAACATTATCCATTCAAAAAGCAAGAGGCTGATGAGTTCCCTCCACTTAAGAAGGGAGATTTCCTAAAGATTCATAAGATTATTTCAGAGGAAAAGGAAACCAAACCTCCTGCAAGATATAATGAAGCTTCCCTCATCAAGGAATTGGAAAAAAGAGACCTTGGAACAAAGGCTACCCGTGCAGACATCATTGCTAAATTATATGACAGAAAGTACATTGACGGCAAGAAGATTGAAGTCAAGCCATTAGGTATTCACATAATCGATACCTTAAAGCAGTATTGTAAAAACTTGACCAGTGAAGAATTGACTCGTGAGTTTGAAAAGGAATTGGAAAGATTGGAAAACGATAAGATTACAAAAGAGGAAATTCTTGTAAATGGTGAAAGGGAAGTCAGATCGATTCTCAAGGATATTGACAACAACCAAAAGGAAATCGGTACCAAGCTTTATGAATCCTATCAGGAATCCAATATCATTGGTGACTGTAGCTGTGGTGGAAAATTGCTTAAGAAATATTCCAAAAGAAATAAGCAAACCTTTATTGGATGTTCCAAGTTCCCACAGTGCAGAAATACCTATTCCTTACCTAAAGGTGCAAATATCTTGAAATCCACATGTCCTACTTGTGGATTGCCTATGATTTCCATCAAGAAAAAAGGTCAAAAGGGACGTGAACATGTTTGTCTTGATCCAAATTGTGGTAAG